>JBATHI010000044.1:0-6438 GCA_049666645.1 Flavobacteriaceae bacterium
GAATTGCATCTCGTTGAAAAAAGCTTTGGCATAACGGGTAGAAGTGTTACCGATGTCGCCCCGTTTGGCATCGGCAATGGTAAAGATCTGCGGATGGTTTTCGTTGATGTATCGAACGGTTTTGTCCAGAGCGTTCCAACCCTTGATACCATAGGCCTCATAAAAGGCAGTATTGGGCTTGAATGCCACGCACAAGTGATGGGTCGCGTCTATTATGGCCTTGTTAAAGGCAAACAACGGGTCTTCCTCATCCAATAGATGGGGCGGTATCCTTTCCAAATCGGTATCGAGTCCGATACAGAGGAATGATTGCTTGAGATGAATTTGCGATACGAGTTCTTCAGTAGTCATTGGTGATGGAATTAGAAAATCTCCGAGGCCTCTTTTAATTTCTCGGTATTCTCTACCAGGCGAAGTTCTTCCACGATTCTTTGGATATCGCCATCGATAATGTTCTGCAGGTCATATAAGGTGAGCCCGATCCTATGGTCGGTAACCCTTCCCTGTGGATAATTGTAGGTCCTGATCTTTGCCGACCTGTCTCCACTGCTTACTTGGGAATTCCTTTTGGCCGAATCTGCTTCCTGTCTTTTGGCCAACTCCATATCGTATAAGCGCGATCGTAAAACCATGAAAGCCTTATCCTTGTTCTTATGTTGTGATTTCTGATCTTGGCACTGGGCGACCAGGCCTGTGGGAAGGTGGGTCAAACGCACTGCCGAATAGGTGGTGTTCACCGACTGACCCCCTGGTCCCGAGGAACAGAAAAAATCGATACGCACGTCCTTGGGGTCGATCTGCACGTCAAAATCTTCCGCTTCCGGCAATACCATTACCGTGGCCGCGCTGGTATGTACCCTTCCCTGGGTTTCGGTCTGTGGCACCCGTTGCACGCGGTGCACCCCGGCCTCGAACTTCAGGGTACCGTAAACATCTTCCCCGGTCACCTCAAATTGGATTTCCTTGTACCCGCCGCTGGTACCCTCACTGAGATCGATCACATTGGTCTTCCACCCTTTCGATTCACAGTATTTGTTGTACATCCTGAAAAGATCGCCCGCAAAGATGCTCGCCTCATCCCCGCCCGTGCCCGCGCGGATCTCCATTACCACGTTTTTGGCATCTTCCGGATCTTTTGGCACCAGCATGAATTTGATTTCTTCCTCCAGCTGCGGAAGCGCGGTTTTGGCCTCCTCCAATTGCAATTTGGCCATTTCCATCATCTCGGCATCACTGCCATCGGCAATGATTTCCTCCGCCTCGTTGATGTTATTGGTCAATTCGAGATATTGGGTGCGTTTTTCGACAAGGGCTTTCAAATCTTTGTATTCCTTGTTCAGCTGCACATAGCGCTTCTGATCCGAAATCACATCGGGTTGAATGATCAGGTCGGAAACCTCATCGAACCTTTGCTTCACTATATTTAATTTATCAATCATGTAGTTCCTTCACTTGGACTGCGAATTTACGATTTTTTTGGGCCATTCCCCCTTAATCTTTTGGGCCGATGAACAGCGTACTGTGATGGCCGGCAGGGTCTAGTCGCCCACAAAGGTGGTCCCCAACGTAACAATGAACGCGTTGAGGCCATCGCTCCGATCGTACTTGTTCAAACGAAGATCGACCGCTTTTAGGCCGAACATCAATATTTTGGCGCGGGTGAAGATGTCTTTGTAGCGAATGCCCATCCCATATTGGTGGGCACTGAAGGCCGACAGGTCGAAGTCTGAGGTATAGTAGGCTGTTGTTGACAATGCGGTCTCTTTTCGATAAAAATAATCGGCCGCGGTTTGGGTATAATAACGGTAGGAGGGATAGACCACAAAAGAATCCCCTAATTTTATAGGGATTTCAAGATTCGCCGTATGGGCCATGATGCCCCAATCATCGTAGTAGAAACGATAATAACTGCGCAAGATAAAGGTATCGTTCAAATAATAATTGAGCCTGGCCCCGATCGGTATCTTCAAGCGGGTATCGGGAAGGCGTTCCACATCGTCGGCCAGTTGAAAATCAGCGACAAAAAAATCGTTGGCATCCCCAAAATACACCCTTTGAAAAGGCGTGCTCAAGAGGCCGTTTTGCCGTACCAAATCCATGAATACCGAGGCTTGCAATTTCTTTCCCAAAATTTGGGAAAGGCCGAGCGACAGGATGTAGGTATTCCGGTTCACTTTATCGAAAGGGGTGAACGATGGGTCGTAGGTGCCGACACCCGTTGTACGGGAATCGAAAAAACCGCTTCTCAATTCGATGGGATATTGTGGATTCCATCGATCCAGGTATACCTTACCGCTCAAACTCAGTTCGGTGTTCTTCTCATTGAACAAACGGGCATATCCACCTCCAAAACCCATCGAAAAATAATCGTATTCGGATGATACGTAAAGGTTTCCCGACCAAACCGAATTTCTATCGTCAGTACTATAGGTATAACTTGGGTTAAAATGGACGAGGGCATCGCTTTGGGACGCTCCGGAGGAGGCACTGAACGGACTGGCAGGCCGATTGGGATCGCCATCGAAAGGGTTGATATTGCTTGATGAGGCCGAACTGTATGCCGAAATCCCAACATCGACCGTTAAGACGGCATCTTCGTTCATGGGTATGCTGACCACGATACTGGAGGTGGCGTCGGTCAGTTCTTCGGTACCTTGGCCCCCGGTAACAGCTGCATTTTGCCCGTCCTGCCCGTAATAACTGAACAAGAGCTCAATTTCGGCCGTTTCCAAAACCCTTTTCTTATAGGGGTTGGCATCGGTCTGGGCGTTTCCCGCCAAAACGGAAATGATCATCAAGAGGCACAAATAGGTTTTCAAATCGCCATTTGGGTTAAATCGTATTGTCTGAAGTCATCTCGAACCTTCGATAAGACATTGAATTGGGGCAAATCGCATCCCATAACCATCAATTGCACCCGCAACCACCACCCGCTTTTCCCCCATTCGCCCCTGCAGCGGCTTCCCGATAAATTTGAAAGTTGGTCTCGAACTGTTCCGCTGCTTTGGCCGACAACAACATTTCCTCATCGATGATGTACACCATATCATATTGTTTGACCACCACACAGGAGGAAGTCAATAGTAGAAACAAAAAGGGACTGACCAACTTTTTCATAACAGAAAGGTACTAAATATTGTTTGGCTTCCATGTCCAATTTTCAAGAGATGACCTTATCGGTCATTGCGGTTCACTTTCGAACAAAATGCCATTGCTTTTATAGATTTTGTTTTGGTCATCGACCAATATCACTTCAGTGCCCCCCAATTGGTTGATCAAAGAAATGCCCGCTTCCTTGCCCATGATGAAAACGGCCGTCGCCAAAGCGTCGCAAAGTTCCGCACTTTTTGCAAATATGGATACGCTGTTGATGCCCGATGCGGGGTAGCCCGTTCTGGGATCGATGATATGGGTATATTTTTTTCCTCCGAAAATGACATACTTTTCGTAGTTCCCGGAGGTGGCCACCGAAGATTCAACGATGGGCAGCCATGAGAATATCTTGTCTTTGGACAGAGGATTTGCAATACCGATCAACCATTTCTCGCCACTTACCTTGGTGCCCCAAGTGGTGAGATCTCCGGCGGCATTGATAATGCCCGCCACCACTTGGTTGGCGACCAAAAGTTCTTTGGCCTTATCGGCTGCGTAGCCCTTCCCGATCGCACCAAAAGAAATTTTCATTCCCGGCTGTTTCAGAAAAACGCTATGATCTTGTTCATTCAATATGATTTTCCGATAGCCCACCCTGGCCACCGCTTTTTTGATGTCTTCTTCGCTGGGCATGCGTTTCATGGAACCGTCGAACTTCCATACTTCATCCATGGAGGCATATGAAATATCAAAGGCCCCATCGGTGATTTCTGAAATCTGTTTGGCGCGTTCTATCAATTTGAAGAGTTCCAGACTCACCTTGACCGGTTGAATGCCCGCATTGCGATTGATCAGCGAAGTCTCCGACGCCTGATCCCATGATGAGATGAGTTTCTCGATCCTCGTAATTTCCGCAACCGCCTCATCGATGTTGATATAGCCCAGTTCCTCGTTCACAGCCACCACCGTAATATCGAACCGGCTGCCCATGAGTTTTAGGGTCTTGCTGACCGTGACGTACTTCCGATCCTGCCCATAAAAATTGAGCACCATCAGACAAAAAAGTAAGGGCGTCAGGGCCCTCACTTCAAAAATGAATTTAGAAGTGAGATATACTGCTCCGGTGGCAGCTTCTGGTAGCCGGTGCTTCCCAGTACCTGCTCTTTCGAATCGATTACGATCACCAAGGGAAAATGGCCCTGTGGATTAAAACGCTCGGCCAATACATTGTTCGAGAGGCTAAGTTCTTGCGAAAGTTGGTTCGATTTTTTTCTGGGAAAATCCGCACGATACAGCACGTAATGATCCTTGGCATAGCCCTTGAAAGTTTCCGATTGCCAAACTTCCCGATCCAGTTTAATACAGGGAGCGCACCAGTCGGTGCCGGCAAACACCAAGATCAAAGGCTTTTTGGTAGTTTCGGCTTTGGTGAGCGCCAAGGCATACTCTGGCTGCCAATCCTGGGCCGAAGCGCATATCGACAACGAAAACATAACGATACCTAGCCAAGTCTTTGTCATGGGTTGAATAGTTACAAAATCAGTGCCACCATTATTCGAATACCCTCAAAAGGTCGCCCGAGGGCACAACATTGAAAATTTTTAAAGGTTTGGCAGGGTTGTTATCGACTTGATTGAGCGGACTGCCATCTTGTTCGAACCGGGATCCGTGAACATCGCAATAGAAAATACCGCCCTCCTGATCGATGAAACGAACCTGATCGTAGGATTGATGGCTGCATATCTGGCTCGCCGCTATGTATACGCCTTGCAGGTTCTTCACCACCACCACATCATTTTTCAGAATAAACCCGCCGTTGTTCTTCAGTGGGGCCGCTTCAGCGGAATTGAGATCTATGGTAAAGTCAACATTGGTGGGCACCTGCTTTACTTCCCCGGGCGTATCGTCTTTGGAGCAGCCTTGAACACAGGGGAATATGACCGCAAAGGCAGCACCTGCCCCTAAACTTCTTAAGAATTCTTTTCTTTCCATAACGTTTTTTTATATTAAAAGAACGTATTAAATGCAGGAATCGTATGGGTATTTTCGTTAATTCCGGATATTCGACAAATGGTCGGTTTGGGCTGTGGTGCACCCCTCAAAAATCAAATCTTGCCGACGTCCTAATCTGAATGGAACATCCCTTGGCCGGCAGAAGCCTTTATGTATAAATAAAGGTCCCGAACTCACTTTCAATGGTGAGTTTCTTGGTGTTGCTTTCCACTACTTTGCCCACGATTCGCGCATCGACCCGAAAACTTGCGGCGATCTGGATCAATGGGTCGGCCACTTCCGGATTGACGTATAGTTCCATTCGGTGCCCGCAATTGAACACTTGGTACATCTCCCTCCAGTCGGTACCCGACTGTTCCTGTATCAGTTTAAACAGTGGCGGAATGGGAAATAAATTGTCTTTGATGATTTGCAGGTCATCGACAAAATGTAGAATTTTTGTCTGTGCCCCACCGCTGCAATGCACCATGCCATGGATATTCTCGGAGGTGTATTTCTTTAGGATGGCCTTGATGATCGGCGCATAGGTCCTGGTAGGGGACAGTACCAATTTTCCTGCATTCAAGGGAGAATCGGGTACGCCATCGGTCAGTTTGGTCTTCCCGGAGTACACCAAATCTTCCGGCACGGCAGCATCGTAGCTTTCCGGATATTTTTGTGCGAGATACTTTGAAAAAACGTCATGTCTGGCCGAGGTGAGTCCGTTGCTGCCCATACCCCCGTTATATTCCTTTTCGTAGGAAGCCTGTCCAAAGGAAGCGAGGCCGACGATCACGTCCCCCGCCCGTATATTGGCATTATCGATCACCTCATCGCGTTTGAGGCGTGCGGTTACCGTTGAATCTACAATGATGGTGCGCACCAAATCCCCGACGTCGGCCGTTTCCCCACCGGTGGAATGGATGACAATGCCATGTTTTTTGAGGTCTTGGATCAATTCTTCCGTTCCGTTGATGATGGCCGAAATCACCTCGCCCGGAATCAGATTTTTATTGCGCCCGATCGTTGAAGACAACAAAATATTATTGGTGGCGCCCACGCAGATCAAATCGTCCAAATTCATGATCAAGGCATCTTGGGCGATGCCCTTCCATACCGAAATATCACCGGTTTCTTTCCAATACATATAGGCCAGGGAAGATTTGGTGCCGGCGCCATCGGCATGCATCACCAGACAATAGTCCTCATCTTCGGTAAAGTAATCGGGAACTATTTTGCAGAATGCCTTGGGATAGAGGCCCTTATCTATCTTTTTAATGGCGTTGTGCACGTCTTCCTTTTCGGCGGAAACACCCCTTTGTTTATATCGTTCGCTACTGGACGTATCCATAG
>JBATHI010000045.1:0-2050 GCA_049666645.1 Flavobacteriaceae bacterium
CACGCTGTAAATGGCCCTGATATAGTTTTCCGTCGATGATAATGCCCCCGCCAACACCCGTGCCCAGGGTCAGCATCAACATATTCTTTATTCCTTCGGTCTTGAAAAACGATTCGTATTCGGCAAGACAGGCAGCATGCCCATCGTTGACCACAACGATTTTTCTTTGGAGCTCCTGCGACCAGTCGAAATTTTCAATCCCCGACAAACGTTCCGGCATGTTGATGATCATCCGGTTTTGGGGATCGACCAAGCCCGGAGCGGCAACCCCGCATTTCAACAGGTTGGGATTGCCATCGGCCCAAGTTTCGGTCTTTTCGGCTATCAGGGAAAGGATTTTCTTTTTCCATAATTGATTTTCATGGGCGTTGTCCTCTGTCGGGAGTTGTTCGCGTTCCAAAATTTTGCCATGCTCGCTCAGCACTACAATCTTGATTTTTGTTCCTCCGATGTCGATGCCCAAGTAGTGGTTTTCCATGGCAGCCTGTTTATCGATATTGCCCTTCACTCACCGTCCAGCCCCCATCGACCGCCAGCACTTGGCCCGTAATGAACGTTGATTCAGGGCTCAAAAACATGAGCACGGCGTTATTGATATCTTCAGATACACCAGGACGTCCTCCGTCCAAGGGTTGCTTGGTCTTCAGGAACTTCAGGATATCGCCATCGCCCACCGCCCTTGTCGCCATAGGGGTCTCTATCAGGCCAGGGGCAATGACGTTTACCCGAATATTTTCCGAAGCATAATAAGCGGCAATTGATTTTGAAAAACCGATGATGGCCGATTTAGCCGCTGCATAGGCATGGGTGCTAAAATATTTTGGGGAAGGGGAATAGCCCAATACCGATCCCATATTCAGAATGGCCCCCGGGTTTTTATGGTCCAGGAAATAATTGACCATGGCCCTATTGGAGAGCATCATGGAAGTCAGGTTGAGTTCCATGGTTTTGTTCCATCCTTCCAAGGTGATCGAGTGAAGTGGGCCATCCCCGAATTTTCGTCCACTGCCGCCCGCAACGTGGAAAAGCCCGGTGATGGTCTTGAAGCGATCATGGGCCAGTTTTATGGCCTTTTCCATGCTTTCCGGATCGGTGGCATCCCCGTTCATGGCAAGATTTCCCTCACCCAGCAGTTGCTTGGCTTTGTCACAGCTGTCTTTGTTCCGACCCACGACCAGCACTTTTGCGCCTTGGTTCACCAGGGCTAAGGCCGCGGCGAGGCCCATGCCCGTGGTGCCGCCCATGATGATGTATGCCGTATTCTTGAAATTCATTGTAATGGATTAAATGCTGGTAACGCGTTGAACGACCTTACCGGTTGCCTTGTGCTTTAAAATGAGTTTGATATCCCCATTGGGCAATACTTCCTCCTTGATCAAATAATGGTCCTCATCATATGACTTCCATTTTGTTATGCTTTTTTCGGGTGCATCGCCCCTCCAGTCTTCCAGAACCACGGGTTCCCAAACCCTCGTCACGGCCGACTTGTAGGCGGCATCCAAAATGGCGTTGACGACATAGCCGTCGTAAAAAGTTTCCCGGGGTTCGCGCTTTTCCTCGATGGCCGAGAACATATCGGTGAACATATGGGGATAACCCAGTTCGTGGGCCTCATCGCCCACGGGGAACAGCCATCCGGTCGACGATTCGGCCTTCTCGGCCACATAGCCCTCGCCGCCCTTTCCGGTAGTGAACATTTCAAATCCGGTGCGCAAAAAACTGTTCACCCAAATGGTGCCCTCGGTGCCCATGACCTCGTCGCGAAGGTCCATTCCGCCACGAAAGGTCCAGCTCACCTCGAACTGGCCAATGGCCCCGTTGGCGTATTTTACAAGTCCGATGGCATGGTCTTCGGCATCGATGGGATGCACTTGGGTATCTGCCCAGCACATCACTTCCAAAGGTTTTACGTTTTTCCCGATAAAGTTCCGACTGATTTCCACACAATGGCAGCCAAGATCGATGATGGCTCCGCCACCCGATCTTTCCTTGTCCCAGAACCAGTCGCTATGGGGTCCGGGATGGGTCTCCCGCGATTTTGCCCAAAGCA
>JBATHI010000046.1:0-7602 GCA_049666645.1 Flavobacteriaceae bacterium
ATCAAACGAAGGGAAGTCACTTTAAAGGATGTTGAAATTGATATCTTATATTGTGGCGTATGCCATTCCGATTTGCATACTGCTCGTAACGACTGGGGATTTAGTGTGTACCCGGTAGTTCCCGGTCATGAAATTGTGGGCAAGGTGATCAAAGTTGGGGACGGGGTCAAAAAGTTTAAAAAAGGCGATGTGGTTGCCGTGGGCTGTTTGGTAGATTCATGCAGGTCGTGCAGCAATTGCAAGAATGACTTGGAACAATATTGTCCGCAATGGGTAGGCACTTACGGTGGCCATGATAAGCATTTGAACTCGCCCACCTTTGGCGGTTATTCCGAGAGCATTGTGGTCGATGAACATTTTGTGTTGAAAGTCCCAAAAAATCTTGACCTTGCCGGGATTGCACCGGTACTCTGCGCGGGCATTACCACCTGGTCGCCGTTGCGATACTGGAAGGTCGGGAAAGGCAGCAAAGTGGCCGTAGTCGGACTGGGTGGTCTGGGCCATATGGCCATAAAATTGGCCGATGCCCTGGGTGCGGATGTCACTTTGTTTTCAAGGTCTCCCGATAAAACAAAGGATGCATTGGATTTGGGCGCCGATCGGGTCGTAATTTCGACCGACGAGGCGCAAATGACAAGTGTCCAAAATCATTTTGATGTCATTATCGATACCGTACCTTATGTACACGATATCAACCCATATGTGGGTACTTTGAATACCAATGGCACCTTGGTTTTGGTAGGCTATTTAGGCCCTTTGGAACCGATGTTGCATTCCGTGCCCATGATCATGGGACGTAGATCGGTCGCGGGTTCTTTGATCGGCGGGATAGCAGAAACACAGGAACTTTTGGATTTCTGTGGAAAACACAATATCACTTCCGAAATCGAGATCATTAAAATACAGGATATCAATCAGGCCTATGAGCGCATGCTGAAGAGCAATGTACATTATCGATTCGTCATCGATATGAAATCACTTAAAAACTAAATTCAAATCGATCCATAAGAGTAAAAGCCGGTTTGTCTTGGGCGTACCGGTTTTTTTTATGTGCAAAGCGCTACCGACTTAAGGTTCCATCCAAAGTATTCCATAAGCTCTTGTGTTATGACATTGGACAGGTGCTTGATTATCATGAGAAATCTTAAAGCCCTTTTGCTTTTTAAGAGGGTAGGGGCCTTGCCGCTTTGCTTCCCTTTCCTCTTAGAAGTTTCATCTCTGAAAATAGGGATAAGAGCCAAAGGAGCGCTATCTCAATTGGGAGAACCGGGGAATTGTCGTAAATTCATACCCAATATTTAGCAGCAATGGCATGAAAGGGATAAGAATGGTTTTTATTTTGATGTTGGCCTTCAACATGGCCTGCAATTCAAGTACAAAAAAGGGCCCGGAAGAAAAAACCCTCGCGATCGAGGAGGTTCCAAAGGTCGTTACGGCCGATATCGAGGCCGGGATCAAAGCCAATATCGCCAAGAAAGTGGAAGAGGGCGGGGGGTATTTCAATATGGAGGCAGACGGCAAAGAGCTGCGCCTGCAATTGGTACGCGTACATACCGAATACCTGTCCAATTTGGGGCCACGACGGCATTTTGCCTGTGTTGATCTGGCCGATGTGAGCGGCGATGTGTACGATGTCGATTTTTTCCTCGAGGGGGATCCCGGGAACATGTCGGTCACGGAAACCACCTTGCACAAGCTCAACGGCAAGCCCTTTTATACTTGGAAACAAAGAAAGGACAAGACCTGGTACCGGGTACCGGTACAAAACGCCTCCAACAATTTGCTTGGGGTCATAGAAGGGGAGGACCGGTTTGAATTTCATTATCAGGTGACCCTGCCGGAAATGAAGGAAGCTGCAAAAATGTGGATTCCCGTGCCACAGAGCGATCGCTTTCAAACCGTTGTAATGACCTCGCTCAGGGCACCCGTTGATTATCGAATGCTTGAGGAAAAGGCGAATGGCAATACCGTTTTATATATGGAACTCAGCCCCACGGAAAGTGGAAAGACCGTTGAAATCGTATACGATGTTGAACGGCTTGAGAAAATGCCCTATGAGGAAAATGCCTCTCCTACAAGATATCTGGAGGCCAGCTTATTGATGCCGGTAGGGGACCGATTTAAGATGCTTGCAGATTCCATTATCGGCAACAAGCGCAATGATGGCACCATCATGCAGGCCAGGGCCTTATATGATTATGTCATCGACAATATGAAGTATATGAAGTTTGGCAATTACGGAAATGGTGACGCCGTTTATGCCTGTGATGTGAAAACGGGCAACTGCACGGAGTTCCATTCGTTGTTCATCTCCTTGGCACGGTCGGCAGGCATCCCTGCACGGTTCGCCGTTGGTGCCTCAATCCCGTCGGATCGGGACGAAGGCGGCATCGATGGCTATCACTGTTGGGCAGAATTTTACGCCGAGGGCAAATGGTGGCCCGTTGATATCAGCGAGGCCAACAAATATACGGCTTTGGCGACCTACTACTTTGGACGGCACCCCGCAAATCGCATCGAATTCAGCCGCGGGCGTGATCTTCGGATTGAACCGGGGCCCCAATCTGGACCTATCAATTTTCTGGCCTATCCGGTGATGGAAGAAGGAAATAGGCCCGTGTTCGCCAAAACGTTCTTTTCGTTCAAACGAAGACCCGGGCGCAAAAGCTCTGAAAATCTGGTATCGTTACGCTGATACGGAATCCTTAGGATGTTCCTCGCCTTCGGGATGTTCCTCGCCTTCGGGATGTTCTTCACCCTCAGGGTGCTCTTCGCCCTTGGCCCCTGCTTCGGTGGGATGTTCCTCGCCCTCAGGGTGTTCTTCGCCGGCCTGTTCGGTGCCTTCTTTCTCTTTCTTGTCCCTACAGGAGCTCAACGATCCTGCGGCAACGAAGGCGAACAGGAGCATGATCAGGGTGAAATATTTCAGTTCTTTGACTCGGTTCATAATATTATGGCTTTATGGATTAAATTCAGTTCAAGCGGGTAATGGTCATTTCAAGAGATTAAATATAAGAATATTTGTCAAAACCATGTGGTCGTTTTCCAATTTTATCTTAAAAGGCGGCCAATGGCAATGGGGCAAAATAAATGCCGACTTTTGGAAGCCGGCACCATTTCAAATGTATTTTAAAGATATGCTTTCAGCACTTTATTGTGCGATTTTTTCCGCAGCATCCTAATTGCCTTTTCCCTGATCTGCCGTACGCGTTCCTTGGTGATGTCGAAGAGATCGCCAATTTCGCCCAGGCTCTTTGGAGTACGTTCGCCAATCCCATAATAGAGCCGAAGGATTTCACTTTCCCTTCTGGGAAGTGTTTTTAAAACTTGTTCGATATCGGTGCTCAACGACTCCTTCATCATTTGGGCATCGGGACTTGCCGATCCTTTCGATTGTATCACGTTGTAAAGATTGGAAGATTCCCCTTCTTCAAAAGGGGCGTCCATGGATAAATGTGTTCCCGAATTTTTGATGGCGAGCTTCACCTGTGCCGCGCTCATATCGAGCTCCCTGGCAATTTCAACCGCACTTGGGGGCCGCTGATAGGTCTGTTCCAAAGCGGAGTACACTTTTTTTATCTTGCCGATTTCCCCGATCTTGTTCAGCGGCAGCCTTACCATTCGCGATTGTTCAGACATCGCTTGCAGCATCGATTGTCGGATCCACCAAACGGCATAGGAGATAAATTTAAAACCGCGGGTCTCGTCAAAACGTTTGGCCGCTTTCACCAGGCCAATATTTCCTTCGTTGATCAGATCGGAAAGCTTTAAGCCGCTTCCCTGATATTGTTTGGCGGCGGATACCACAAAACGTAAATTCGCATTGATCAATTTGTTCAGGGCAATTTGATCACCTTCACGTATTCTTCTGGCCAGTTCAACTTCCTCTTCAGCGGTGATCAGATCGATCTTTGATATTTCCTGAAAGTACTTTTCCAAGGATTTGGTGTCTCTGTTCGTGATTTGTTTGGTGATCTTAAGTTGCCTCATATATTTGTTTTAGTTTAAATCGCTTCCCTACAATCTATTCTTTTTTTGAAGAAATCCTAATAAAATCGCAATTTCTTTGATTTTAATTCAAAAAAATAAAAAAATGCCCCTTTAAAATGAGTGATTCCTAAAAAAATAACGGGCCGTAGCTGTCGATCCATTTCCTTTTGCGATTTTCATTAAGATGGGGATGAATGCTCCGTAATGGTGTAAAAAATAATCTAGGATAGTCGGCGACCATTCTATCCCAACGTCAATTTGGGACGGGCAACCCGGCAAATTATGGGACAAACGTAAACAGACCTTGCGAAGCAAACCGCCTAGGGTTTTTGATGGCCCAGTTGAGAATTTTAATCCTGGAGAAACGGTCGAGGGGTATTTGAAATAATATAGAATTATGGCAACGAAATGTTCTCCTTAGTTTTTGCAGGCGAGAATGATCAAGGCAATACCCGTAATTTGCTTTTACATAATTACTCATGTCATTATTATTTTAAATTAAGGAATTCGTAAATCTCCTAAAGTCGATTTGCTGCCGATATGGTTCTTAAGAAGCCATATCTGATATTATTGTAAAATAGCCCAAAACGGGCTATACACAAATTACTAATAGTTTTGTTCTATAATTTATATTATGTAAAATAGAATGTTTTCGAACCCACGATTTTGGCCTTTCCCCACCTGGGAATCTAAATGTTCGAAGTCCATATTAACGACTATCCTGCCGAAGCCTTCTTTCCTTGTACCAGATGTTCAGCAAAAGTCCGCCGATGATCATCGACATACCCACAAAACTCCAGACCGAATAACTTTCCCCTAAAAAAACGATCCCAATGATCACCGCGAACAATACTTCGATATATTTTAGGGGCGCGACCAAATTGGTTTCGCCGATCTGGAAGGCCTTGGTCATGAACAATTGCCCAAAATAGCCAAAGACCCCCAAACTGGCCAATAACGCCCAATCCCAGCCCGTGGGCGTTTTCCAATGGAATATGGCCATGACGCCCCCCATGACCGCCGCTACGCACATAAAATAGTTGACGATGACCACGGGATGTTCCCTTAGGCCGATCTTGCGGATGGTGATATAGACCAGGCCACTGAAAACGGCCGACAAGAGCACCAATACGAGCCCTATCGCCGGGATACTGCTGTCGAAACCCTTGAGCACCACCACCCCTGAAAATGCCATGATAAAAAAGGCCCACTGTATGGCCCTGATATTTTCCCTGAGCAGAACAATCGCGAAAATAGCGGCAAAAATCGGGGCGATATAGCGCATTGCAACGGCAGGTCCCAAAGGGATGTAATGGATGGCCATAAAGAACAAAAGCATGGAAGTGGCCCCTATTACCCCTCTCAAAACCAGCAGTTTACGGTGCGTACCCAGCACTGGGATGCCCTTGCCCCACAAATAACCGAAAGTAAAGAAAAGCGATCCCGCGGCCCTGAAGAAAACCACTTCGTAGGCACTATAGGCGGTCAAGTACTTTAAAAGTCCGTTCATTCCAGTGAAGGCCAAGGTACTTATCAGCATAAAAAAAAGGGCCTTTCGCGTATCCATGAACAGGGTTTGGTGTTGCTTTAAAGGTACAACAAGTCTTTTTTGGCTTAAGACCATGTTCTGCCTTTTCCCTTTTGGGTCCCTTTTTTATCGTGGTACGCTGATGGCCTCCATTCTCAACGCGATGACCAATGCCGAAAATACCGTAAGCGCACCGATGGTGCCCACTGCCCATCCCAATCCCAGGGCATCGGCCATAACGCCCGTCATCAATGCCCCGAAGGCGTACCCCAGGTCGCGCCAAAGCCTAAAGATACCGATGCTCTCGGCCCTCTGTTCGGGATGTACATCATCTGCGATGGCGGCCAGAAAGGTAGGATATACAAGGGCGGTACCAAGGCCCAAAAGCACCGACAGGGCAGCAAAATGGACAAAAGTTATCGCGAAAAGCAGGGCCAGCAAGGTCAGACCCTGCAACAACATTCCCCAAAAAAGCATGCTTTTTTTGTTGAGATGATCCGCCATTTTACCGGTGAACAACTGCCCCAGGCCCCAGAAAACGGGATAGAGCGCCACGATCTTGCCGATCTGTACAAGATCGAAACCTTTTGTGGCCAAAACAATGGGCAACAGGCCCCAGACCATCCCATCGTTGAGATTGTTCACCAGCCCCGCCTGGGAGATCGACCCAAGGTTCTTATGTCTCCAAGTGGTATCCCAAAAAATATTTTTGAGCCTTGGCAGATTTACCAAAGCCGATTCTACGCGCACATGGTGGCCCGTATCCTCTACCAAAAAGTAACTTGACAGAAGACCAAGTATGGCAAAGACGATCCCCAGATAAAACGGATAGGGTCTGATACCGTATTCAGATGCGATATATCCGGTAAGGAAGGCCACGCCCCCTACCGCCAAATAACCAGCCGCTTCGTTAAGGCCCATGGCCAGGCCCCTGTTCCTTTCCCCGACCAGGTCTATTTTCATGACCACCGTGCTCGACCAGCAAAGCCCCTGGTTGATCCCCAACAGCGCATTGGCGAAGATGATCCAGTTCCACGATGGTGCATAAATAAGGATAAAGGGAATGGGCAGAGCGAACAACCAGCCCAGGGTCAATAGGTTTTTCCTGCCCCATTTGTTGGCCATAACGCCGGTGTAATAATTGGTGATTGCCTTTACAACCCCAAACACCATGATAAAAGAGAGAATGGCAGTTTTGGCGGCGATTCCAAAATCCATTTCGGCCAGTTCCGGTATGATTGTTCGTTCGAGCCCTACCATGCCGCCTACAAAGGCATTGATGATGACCAGGAGCATGAACTGTTTCCAGTTCCGTTTTAACCCAAGCTGTACATTGCTCATCTACGATTGTTTCAATTTGCTAGCGAAGGCCCATCGAACCGTATTTAGAACCGCTCCGCCGGCACATAGACGGTCTTGATGGTCGTGGTTCCATTGGTAAAATCGGTCCATGCAAAATACACCCGGTCGCCCACCAGTTCCATTTGGGGGAAACCTGTTTTGCGGGATGTCGCCAAGGGGGCGATGGTAAGGGCTTCGGATTTTTTGCCGTGCCGAGCTACTTTTACCGCTTTGATCTCGGCCGTTTCGCCCAGGGTTTCCATCCAACTGACCAACGCAGTAGTTTCATCGGTCATCAAAACATCTACCCTGCCTATGGGCTGGGTATTGGATATGATGATCGGGGCGTCAAATTGGGCGCCCCCATCTCCCGAAAAGGCGATTTTTACCATGGGATTCTCCCCTGCCGCCGTAAACCAGGCCACGACCAGGGCATTGCCCCATGCGGCCGCCTTGGGGCCGTTCACCGGACAGCCCTTGATCTTCCAGCCATCGTCGTGTACTGCAGTGGGTGCCGTCCAACTTCCGTTGACCTTACGAACAATTGCAATGTCGCGCACTTCCGCTTCAGAACGGTCCCTATAGACCACGACCGGGCCGTTTAGGGTCAACGCTGCGGAAGTTTGGCAGCAGTCGCAGGTAGCCGAATCCACTTCGGTCTCCAAGCTGACGACACCTGAGGCCGAAACTTCGGCCGTTCTCAGGGTCATGGCACCACGGGATCCATCTTCCCGCTCCAAGGT
>JBATHI010000047.1:0-6682 GCA_049666645.1 Flavobacteriaceae bacterium
TGGAAAATTTTCCAAAAAACATAAAAGAAAAACAAATAAAAGACGATATCAAATATATTGAATATCAGAGAATTATAATTTGAAAACCCCTCCTTGTAAACGATTTGGAAACTGTCCACTTCATTGATCAAAAATCCCAAAAGTTCCCCCAACAGGGCATAGGCAATGATGATGGGGAGATAGCGCAACACCGAGTCGTAGTACCATCGATAGCGGATGATCGACATCGCCATTGCAGCGCCATAAAGCAACATAAAATAGTTGTCTGCTATAAAATCCAACACCGATCGGTCTATTTAAATGGTTTCGCCATGATACCCAATAATGCTTTAGTAGTAAGGTGGTGGAACGCCATTGCCCCTGTTCAAGGTCAGGCTTTTTCCACTTTGGAGCGACATTGCAGGGTTGGGAGGGTTCGAACCGAGGCTAGGCACAATGGAGGCGTAGGACTTACCGTCTCGGGTTGACCCGTCTCCCATTCCATCGGCTTTCATCGGCCCAAAGTCATTGTTGAGCAATATGGCCTCCGCCTTGCCATCCAATTCCCCGATATAGAAAAGGTAATCCCGGTCTCCCTTTTTAAGGGTAGGGGAAAGCATAATTGAATTCTGTCTGGGATGCACAAATTGGGAATCGTCGGGATAGTTCGAAAAATAGAGCCGCAGCGTGGAGATCTCCACATTGGCCATTTTGGCTTCCTGTTCGATGTATTCCAGGTATTGTTTTATGGTGGCGTAATCGTAGTACACATATCGGGCCACATCGAACTGCGCTGGCTCCTCCTCAGCTTGGGCCTGTTGCATCTGCTGCATTTTGTCGTTCGCCCGTGCCCGGTTGATCGAGTCTTCAAAACGTTGAATCAGTGGAACCCTCCGCTTCGTATAGTCGTCGTAAAAACCTTTGGCCTCATGTATAGCGATAATCTGTTTTGGGGCATCGACCGGCGCCGTCCTGGGCAATTCGTGGTCTAATTTTGTGTTGCAACTGTTGAATCCGATCAGGATCAGTAGAAAAAGAAATGGGTTTTTGGATTTTTTGCCATAGTGCATCATACTTGCTTTTTTAGGTTAAACCAACGTGAATGCAATGCCTCGATGGGGGAATACGGACATCGCTGGACATAAAGATATTAATTTTGGCCTATCTGTCGCCTAAAATGCCGATTTCCCAAAAAAAAATCCAAATCCCCATGGGTTGAACCGCATCGGGAATAGGATTTTAGAAAGATATGCTTGAAAGGCCAGTTTTACTGGCTCATCGTCATTAAGAACTCTTCGTTGTTCTTGGTCTGTTTGATGCGTTGTTCGATGAACTCCATCGCTTCCACCGGATTCATATCGGCCAGGTATTTGCGCAAGATCCACATCCGTTGGATGGTATTGTCATCCAACAACAGGTCATCCCTCCTCGTACTTGAGGAGGTGAGGTCAATAGCTGGGAAAATCCTCCTGTTCGAGATTTTACGATCGAGCTGCAATTCCATGTTCCCCGTTCCTTTGAACTCCTCAAAGATCACCTCGTCCATTTTAGATCCCGTTTCGGTGAGTGCTGTGGCGATGATGGTCAATGACCCGCCACCTTCAATATTACGGGCAGCACCGAAAAAGCGTTTTGGCTTGTGCAAGGCATTGGCATCGACACCCCCGCTCAATACTTTACCGGAAGCAGGCTGAACGGTATTGTAAGCCCTGGCCAAGCGCGTGATCGAATCCAGTAAGATGACCACATCATGGCCACATTCCACCAAACGTTTTGCCTTTTCAAGAACAATGTTCGCCACGCGAACATGTTCCGTGGCTTCCTTGTCAAAGGTGGAGGCCACGACTTCCCCGCGAACATTGCGCTGCATATCGGTTACCTCTTCAGGCCGTTCATCGATCAATAGGATAATCTGGTAGACTTCCGGATGGTTGGCGGCAATGGCATTGGCAATGTCTTTCAGCAAGGTCGTTTTCCCAGTTTTGGGCTGGGACACGATCATTCCCCGTTGACCTTTGCCAATAGGGGCGAAAAGATCGATGATGCGCGTGGAAATATTGCTTTGGCGTTCCGCGATATTGAATTTTTCTTGTGGAAAAAGTGGGGTCAAATGCTCAAAAGATACCCTGTCGCGTACGACCTGGGGATCGATCCCGTTGATTTTATTGACCTTGATCAACGGAAAATATTTTTCGCCTTCTTTAGGCGGTCTGATGTTGCCCAGAACGGTATCTCCGGTTTTTAGTCCAAATAACCGAATCTGTGATTGGGAAACATAAATATCGTCTGGAGAGGAAAGGTAGTTGTAGTCCGAAGACCGCAGGAAACCGTAACCATCTTGCATGATGTCCAATACCCCTTCGCTCTCGATGATACTGTCGAATTCGAATTCCGGTTCTTTATATCGGTTCTTGAGGTCTTTGTCAAAATTGCTTTTGTCGTAAGTCGGTGCCTTCTGTGGGCGCTGGGGCTTGTTAAGACTTATATGTTGTGGAGTGGTTTTGTGCTGCTCCCTTCGATTGGGAACATTTTTGGTTTCCTCATTTTTATCCTTTTTGGCACGCGGGTGTTTCGGGGCGGTTTCCACTTTTTGGGTTTCGTTGCCGGTATTCATGGTTACTTTCACGGTACGCTCCCTATTGGGTCGAGGCTTGGGCCGCTCCTTTACAAAAACGTTGGTGGATTCCGTAACGGGTGCTACCGCTGCGACCACTTTTGGATCTGTGGCTTGAAGGTCCAGAATCTGATAGACCAAATCGAGTTTTTTTAAGGTTTTGAACTTGGGTACCTTTAGACCCTCGGCAATATCCTGAAGCTCAGGAAGCTTTTTAGCTTTTAAATCAGAAATTTCGAACATTAAATGTTGTGTAAGTTATACTTGTCTTAGAACGATAATGAAGGGTATGGTTTTTTGGGTATTACTGGGGATTGAAATCCTTGCGGGTGAGTGCTTGTACTTGTAATGTGGTAAAATTACAAATTATTTTCAACTTTTGGCACTTATTTTTAAAAAGACCTGTATTTTTGCCTTCCAAAAGCAATAAAAAGGACATGATCCAACGCATACAAACCATTTATCTGCTCTTGGTGGTATTGGTTTCGGGACTTCTCCCTTTTTGGGCCAACCTTTGGTCGGATGCCAACGGAACTGAAATTTATGCCCGCAACGAAATTGTGGTTTTGGTCCTGTTCTTGGGTTGTGCCGTTTTGGCCTTGATTGCCCTGTTGCAATTTAAAAATCGAAAAAATCAATTTGTCTTGAACAGGTTGAACATGATATTAAGTCTTTTTTTACTGGGTTTTTTCGTTTACCGATCGCTAAATTTATCTGGAGAAATTTCGGTTTCTGAGAAGGGTATTGGGATGTTGATTCCTGTATTTTCTATCGTTTTTTTGGTCCTGGCCAACAGGGCCATCAAGAAGGATGAAGATCTCGTAAAATCTGTGGATCGTTTGCGTTAAACCTAACATCTCAGTTGTATTAGTGCGTAGAAAACCCCGATGGAAGCATCGGGGTTTTTGTTGCCGTCGATCCATAGCTCATTTTGAACCAATACAACCGATATTGCCAGGGGGTCGGATCTCCCTAACGGTAATCAACCGCGCCTGCCCAGTTCAATGATTTCCAGATCCTTGATATCGGCCCCGTCGATCACAAAACGCAGCATGGTCCTCATCTGATGAAACCCATTTTTTCCACAGGCGCCGGGGTTCATGTGCAATAGGCCCCATTTTTTGTCCCACATGACCTTTAAAATATGGGAATGGCCACAGATAAAGAGCTTCGGGGGTTGGCGTTTGATCTCCTCCATGGTTCGGCTGTTGTATTTTGGGGGGTAACCGCCGATATGGGTCATCAATACATCGACCTGTTCGCATTGGAAGCGCAGGTTCAAGGGAAATTCCTGTTGTATCGCGGCATCATCGATATTGCCATGCACCGCCTTGAGGGGCTTCAGCTTCCCGATCGCATCGGTGACCGCCAAATGCCCGATATCACCGGCGTGCCAAACCTCATCGGCCAGCGCCACATATTTCAGTATGGTGGCATCGATATGGGAATGGGTATCGGAAAGCAATAGGATTTTGGTCATTTGAGATGTCACATTTTTCCTTAAGGGCCTTTTTGCGTTCCCTTAAAGAAGGGTATCTTTACGTCTACAAAACTAAGGGTTTGGTTTGAGATACTTCGTTCAATTTTCATACTTTGGGGAGGCTTATCACGGTTGGCAAAACCAGCCCAATGCCATTACGGTGCAATCGGTGATGGAAGATGTTTTCTCCAAATTAACGGGCAGACCGATTGCCCTGGTAGGTGCAGGCCGCACCGATACCGGGGTACATGCCCGGCAGATGTACGCCCATTTTGAGGTCGATGTTGAGATCGATATCGAGGATTTGGTATATCGTACGAACGCCTTTTTGCCGCAGGATATCGCCATTCAGGCCATCCTCAGGGTGGCCCCCGATGCCCACGCCCGATTTGATGCCGTGGCACGAACTTATGAATATTGGATCGTCAGGGACAAAGATCCCTTTATGGCGCGTGTTAGCCATTATATCAAGCATCCTCTGGATGTACGGAAGATGAACGAAGCTGCTTCAATGCTTTTGGAGTATACCGAATTTGAGTGTTTCTCCAAATCGAATACCGATGTCAAAACCTATCGATGTAAGATCACCTTGGCGCATTGGGAACAAAAAAACGGTGTTCTCGTATTTACGATTACCGCGGATCGGTTTTTGCGCAATATGGTCCGTGCCATTGTGGGCACGCTGCTCGAGATAGGAGCTGGGAAATGGGAACCCGTTCAGATGCAATCGATTATAGGAAGCAGAGATCGATCGTTGGCCGGGGCTTCCGTGCCTGCAAAAGGTTTATATTTGACCAAAGTTTTATATCCCGATCATATATTCGAAAAAAATGGATAAAGGCCCCGGAACCGCATTCGATTATACTTTGTTTAAACGGCTCATGGCCCATACAAAGCCCTATATGCTCACGTTTTATGGGGTGGCAATTGCGGCGATACTCCTTTCGGTATTCGCGGTATTGACCGCAACGATAGCAGGCGATATCGTAAACAATGCCATCAAAAAAAATGATCCGGAAAAATTGCTTTACCTGACCTTGGCCATGCTGGGAGTGCTCATCGGGCAGGTGGTGAGCCAGTTGGCGTTCAATTACTATGCGAACTGGTTGGGCGAATCGGTGATCAAAGATGTGCGCATCGCCCTTTTTAAAAAAATGTTCGGTTTTCGGATGCAGTATTTCGATACTTCCTCCATGGGGGTATTGGTTACCCGTGCGGTTGCAGATATGCAGCGTATCGGGGAAATTTTCAGTCAGGGATTTTTTGTGATCGTCTCTGATCTTTTGAAGATGCTCACCGCCGCCATGGTGATGGTCTATCTCAATTGGAAACTGTCGCTGTTGGTTTTTGTGCTGTTGCCCATCATACTGTATGCCACCAGGCTGTTCCAAAAGGCGATGAAGGTAGCCTTTACCGAGGTTCGGGCGGAGGTATCAAACCTGAATTCGTTTGTGCAGGAAAGGATTACCGGAATGAAGATCGTTCAATTGTTCACTAGGGAACAGATCGAAAAGGAAAAATTCCGGGTCATCAATGAAAAGCATCAAAACGCTTGGTTGAAGACGGTCTGGTACAATTCCATTTTCTTTCCCATAGCCGAGATTGTGACGTCGATAGCCATCGGGTTGGTGGTCTGGTTCGGGGTGCTTCAAAACGTTGTCAATATCGACTTGAACGATGTTGGGGTCATTTTTTCCTTCTTTTTTCTGATCGATTTGCTGTTCAGGCCCTTAAGACAGATCGCCGACAAATTCAATACCCTGCAAATGGGCATGGTGGCCGCCAACCGTGTATTTCGTATTCTGGATACCGATAGCCATATCCAGGATTCTGGGAGCATCGTCAAGGAAAAGATATCGGGCAACATCAGGTTTTCCGATGTGCGCTTTGGGTATTTGGAGAACGAGGAAGTGCTGCATGGTATCTCATTTGAAGTGAAAGCCGGGGAAACCGTCGCCATTGTCGGCGCCACGGGGGCAGGCAAATCCACCATAATCAATTTACTCAACAGGTTTTATGAAATCAATTCGGGCAGTATTTTGATCGATGATGTGAATATCAAGGATTTCACCCTGGCCTCGCTCCGCTCCCATATTGCGGTAGTGCTTCAGGATGTTTTTCTGTTTGCCGATACCATTGCCAACAACATCTCCCTGAAAGACAAAGCCATTACCGTCCGCGATATTGAAGAAGCGGCCAAACAGATCGGGGTGCATGAATTTATCAACAGCCTGCCCGGGGGCTATGCCTATAACGTCAAGGAAAGGGGCACCATGCTTTCTAGCGGGCAACGACAGCTCATCGCATTTTTGAGGGCCTATGTGAGCAACCCCAGTATTTTGGTATTGGATGAGGCGACCTCTTCGGTCGATACCTATTCGGAACAATTGATCCAAAGGGCCACCGAAAAAATTACCGAAGGGCGCACCTCGATCATCATCGCCCACCGCCTGGCCACCGTCAAAAAAGCCGATAAAATTTTGGTGATGGATGCTGGAAAGATCGTGGAGACCGGTACCCACAAGCAACTTCTGAAAAAAGGGGGGTACTACAATGCGCTGTACGAAGCACAGTTCCTGGCGGAAGAGTTGGCCTAGTCTATCTAAGGG
>JBATHI010000048.1:0-4953 GCA_049666645.1 Flavobacteriaceae bacterium
ATTTGTGAAGGGAAATGCCGTGTTCTTCGCGGCCATACTCACGCAGCTCATCGTCTGCGTCGTTTATTACCACCTCATTCATATCTATCCTTCAGGCCAGGAAAAATTGGGCTACCTCTGGCTTAATTTTATTGGATCGGGACTAGTAATCCTATTGGCCATAGTTTTCGAAGGTTTTGACCGACTCCTGAAAAACCCACCGATCAAGACTTAGAAAATTTCCACAATAATGGTCTGTGGCATTTACCCTCACCAAATTAAAAGTAGATACACCACGGGATAGATCAAAACCTGTACTATTTGATGTAATTTAGTTCAAATTGCTTTCTTGTACCTTTTCGCAATAAGGTAGTGAGGGATTTCACAATCACAGAGCGGGAAATGGCAACAATGGACTTGAATCCAAAAAAAAATCCCGGAAGAGGCCTTCCGGGATTTCTAGTGTTATGAAGCGATCGCTTACATAGCTCCCCATTCTTTTAGGGAATCCTTGTTCATCTTCACATAATCCATATTACCGGCAGTTTCTGCAGCGGCCAATGATTTTTTGGCGGTTTCGATGGCAGCTTTCTTGTCCCCGGCCTTGGCATAAATCAAGGACTGCTGGCGAAGTTGCCAAAAAGCGGGCTTTTCTGTCTTTGACATCGCTTTTTCCATCCATTCCTTGGCCTTATTGATATCCTTGTTTGCATTCAGGTAGTACACCGCGGCGGCATAATAGTCCCCTGCTCCCGGACCCGCCATTACCCTGTCGATTGCAGCAGTGACCTGTGCGTCTGTCGGCACCTCAAATTTAACGCCTACATATGTTTTTTCCCAAAGCATGCCCAAGGTAGCACCATTGTCGTTCAGGTCGTCTATATCGATGGTAAAGGTTTCCACTGGGGTTTGCATTTGGTTTACCGGAACGGTCACCTTTGCGACCACCTTATTATCATCCCAATCACTCGGAGTTCCCCCTCCTTGGGTATCGGTATAGAAGAAAACCTCCCAAGTGGTTTTGCCCGGTTTGGTGAAAATGGAATAGGTGCCAGCCTTCACGTCCTTACCGTCTATCTTGACATCCGAACCAAATGTGATCAAGGTATAGGAATTGGCTCCGGTACGCCATAACTGATCATAGGGGACCAAATCCCCAAAAATGGTCCTGCCCCGCATTGATGGTCTTGAATATTCCACCGTAACATCAAATAATCCAACTTTTTGCTCCAATCTGGAGAATGGGCTCGGTGCCGGGGTTTCAATCTGTGCATGGGCGGCAAAAACACCCATCATAATAACTAAAAGAAGTGAAAGTTTTTTCATTTGTAAATCGCTTTTTAGGTTTTTACAAAACTATGTATAAACCTAGGTAGCATTTGTTAAGATCTTCTTAAATAAAGTCATGGGCCAAGGTTCAATATTTGGCAAAAGATTTGGTCAAAACCTCATTCGGCAAATAAAGGGACAGGTAATAAATCGCCGTTCGTAAAGAAGATATGTCTATATATTCGGGAGTTACCGCAGTTCCGGTATTAAATCGGATCCTTTTTCCGGAAACGTCGAAAACGGCCTGCCCCAGCACTGGCTTGTCCATAGACATACGGTATTCCAATAGACCGGCACCCTTATTTCCAAAAAGGATCAGCGAATCCACCCCAGGATTGGGTTCCGGATCGGGAGTTTCATTTTCGTCGGGTGTATCATCCACCGTAAATCCAAACAATAAGGAAGGCAGTTGGATCATCGGACTCTCCAACGTAAATTCTTCCGTAGAAATCAAATAACGATTTCCATCGGTATAGGTAATGCCCTCGGCCTGGGCGAATCCCAGATCGAGGTTGGTTTTGGTGACCATTCCACCGAAAATAGAATTGGGCGTTAAGCCGGAAGCTCGAAAAACAAAAGGTTCAAGCACCGAAGTATATCCCAAAATATATAGCACCTTTGTGACAGGGTTATAGGTGGCTCCGGTTACCAAACCTTCCGAAGAAAAACCATCGAGCCTGGTGGCCGAATAAATGCCTGGTAGTTTTGGAACTGCATAGGCAACCGTTCCGTTGGTTTTCCATTGTTTCGTCAAGATCACCAATTGTTGGTCGTGCACAAAAATGGCTTCGGCATCCCAATCACTATTGCCACTATCGCTAAAATCGGTTTGATCTTCATAGGAATATTCAATTCTTTCGGCAGTGATCGTATCCGATTGTTCGAAATCGCTCTTGAGGATGCGATAGACCGTAAGATAGAGGCGGGTTCCCAGATTGTTGCCAATATCGGCAACATAAATGTAAGTATCGTCCTGCGCAATATCCTCCCAGTCGACATTGTCCGCATTCGATACGGTCACCGTCCTGGTGATGTCCAAAGAAACCGTGTCGATTTCAAAGAGTTGGGGCAAGTTCCCCGAATCGTTGTGGGTAATCGCTTTTCCATTGAGGAAAATGAGACCCGAACTCTCGAAAACCGCCTCCGGAAGCGCCCCAAGTTCGGTCAAATTCGATTGTGCTTGCAACCAATGCGGCCCAAATGTGATCAACAGAAAAACAATCGTTTTATTCATAATCAAAGCATCCGTGAAATTTACGAAATTGGGGTAACATGATGCTTTAACATCCTATCAATACCACATTAAATGTCGTTCACAGGATAAAATGAGGTATTCGTCGATACTTATAATTATTATTTGTTTAACTTTAAATAGTTTTTAATAAACAAAATTGAGCTTATCTTTGTACAAAACAACAACATGAAGTTGTATCAATTGCATTCCAAACAATCCTTGCCGATTACCCGGCAGCAAGCATGGGAATTCCTTTCCGATCCCGCCAACCTTAAAGTAGTTACCCCTGAACATATGGGTTTTAATATCCTTTCAGGTGCCGATAGGCCGATGTTCCCCGGGCAGATTATCCAATATAAAGTATCTCCCTTCCCAGGCTTTACCACCAAATGGGTCACCGAGATCACACATGTGAAGGAGGGCGAATATTTTGTCGATGAGCAGCGATTTGGCCCTTATGCCCTGTGGCACCACAAACATTTCCTTCAATCGATAGAAGGCGGGGTTTTGATGGAAGATATCATCGATTACAAAATTCCCTTTGGTTTACTGGGCCAATTGGCCCACCCCATTCTGGTTAAAAAGCAATTGATGCAGATTTTTTCGTTTCGGGAACAAAAACTCATTGACCTTTTCGGTACGGTTGATAATACCCCTAAAGAACTCCATTTTAAATCTATCTAAAAATAATGATCAAAAATACATTGATGATCGGCGGCTCACACGGAATAGGCCTTGCCATGGTTCAACAAATGCAAAAAGATCACAAGCTGTTCGTGGCCTCAAGGAGCAAGGATTTCCTGGCGGGGCTTTCCGTGACCCATATCCCTTTTGATGCGGCTTCCGATGCATTGGATCTTTCCTTGCTTCCCGAGGAACTCCACGGATTCGTCTATTGCCCCGGAAGCATCAACCTGAAACCTTTTAAAATGATGTCCATGGACACTTTCCAGGAAGATATGCAGATCAATTTCTTCAGTATGGTCAAGGTCCTGAAAACCATTTTACCAAAGTTGGCCGACGGCGCGAGCGTCGTATTGTTCAGCACGGTCGCCGTTGGAACGGGAATGCCTTTCCACACCAGCGTGGCCTCTGCAAAAGGGGCGATTGAAGGATTTGCAAAATCCATGGCTGCAGAATATGCCCCTAGACTGAGGGTGAACGTCATAGCTCCCTCCTTGGTCGATACCCCGCTCGCTGGCCGTTTGTTGAACAACGACAAAAAGCGTGAAATGATGGCGGACCGGCATCCTCTAAAAAGAGTCGGTACGGCAGCCGACATCGCCAATATCGCTACCTTTCTCCTAAGCGATAAAAGTACCTGGATGACCGGTCAAATAGTAAGTGTGGACGGGGGTATAGGGAGTTTGAATGTGAGCTGAAATTGGCGGACCATATCATTTCTTTAAGGCCATACCCAAAGAAAGATTTGTACTTTAGCAACACTGATGAAAGAAAAAATTTCCGTTTTTTGGTTTCGTAGAGACCTGCGTCTCGACGATAATGTCGGACTTTTTGAATCCCTAAATGGCGCTTATGCCGTACTCCCCATTTTTATTTTCGACAAGGACATCTTGGATGGTTTGCCAGCGGAAGACCCCAGGGTCTCTTTTATCCATGAAAATCTACAAAAAATGCGCACCATTTTGGAACGGAAATTCAATAGTTCGATAGCCATTTTTCACGGGAAACCCCTTGAAATATTCAAAGCGCTAACGGAAAAACATACCATCGACAGCGTCTATACCAATCACGATTATGAGCCCTATGCCATCGCTCGCGACAATGCAGTCAGGGAACTATTGGAAACCTCGGGTATTTCATTCAAAACATTTAAGGACCAAGTGATCTTCGAAAAAAACGAAGTGGTCAAAGAAGATGGCAACCCCTATGTGGTATACACGCCTTACAAGAACAAATGGAAGGAACACTTCAATGCGGACAAGCATTTGCGGCTGCATGATTCAATGGCGAACCTTCGAAAATTGGTGCCGCTTTCGAACCTTCCCAACCTTTCGTTAAAGGAATTGGGGTTTAAACCATCCAAAATTAAGGTTCCCGACTTTGTGCTTACCCCTACCTTGATCGATGATTATGAGAAAACAAGGAACTTCCCGGCACAGCAACAGGGCACCTCGCGCCTGGGCCCTCACCTTCGCTTTGGCACGGTCTCGATCCGGAAGGTTTTGAAAAAGGCCATCGCAGAAACCAATGAAGTATTCTGGAGCGAGCTCATCTGGCGGGAATTTTTTATGCAAATCCTTTGGCATTTTCCCAAAACGGTAAACAATTCCTTTAAACCCAAATACGACCGCATCGAATGGCGCAATAATACTTCTGAATTTGAACTTTGGAAGCAAGGTCGAACCGGTTATGCCCTGGTCGATGCCGGTATGCGCGAACTCAACACA
>JBATHI010000049.1:0-1503 GCA_049666645.1 Flavobacteriaceae bacterium
AACTATTCCTTTATACTTCTCATAGGCGGTTTTGCACTGTTCATTTTGGTCATTACCCTGTTCAATTATGCCAATTTTACCTTGGCAATCAAGTCGAAACAGGGGAAAGCCATCGGCATAAAAAAGGCGATGGGTGCATTGAATCTGTCGATTGCCCTACAGTTTGTCATAGAGGGTGTTCTGCTGGCCTTGATCGCCCTTCCCATTCTGGGGTTGTTGGTTTCATTGGTGGTCCCCTGGTTCAATACGCTGATGGACGTTCACCTGCACAGCAATCTCATGGCAAATCCTAGCACCCTTTTCCTGCTGGTTGGGTTGGCCATATTGCTGGGAATTTTGGCGAGTATAGCCCCAGCGGTCTTTCTCTCATCGAAGGATACCTTGAGCCTTTTTAAGGAAAATCTAAGGGACAATCGATTTCAACATTTTTCAATACGCAAATATTTGATCGTGAGCCAGTTCGTGATACTGATTTCGATTACTTCCATTTCCTGGTTCATCATGCGCCAAATGGATTATATCGAAAACAAGGACGTGGGTTTTAAGAAAGAAGGGATCCTTTACGCCTATACCTCCCCTGAAAAACAGGATGCCTTCCAGGAACGTCTTAAACAAGTGCCTGGCATCAACCATGTGGGCAACGGATCTTCCTTTGGGATCGGCACCTTTAATCAAGTAACCTATAAACTGCAGGGTGTAGAGGAGGTCTTGGATGATGCCAACCAATTATACCTCGATGCCGGGGCTATGCAGGCATATGGTATTCAAACGACCTTCGATGCCAATAATTTCAATGGCAGGGCAACCTTGATCAACCGCACCGCGGCGCAAAAGTTCGCCAAATTGAAACAGGTAACGCCCGAAACGCTCATTGGTAACGTTGTGGTAACTGAGCCCGAGTATGTTTCAGAAGAAGGGCAGGTGGGCTTTCCATTTGAGATAGCCGGAATTTTCGAGGATATCAATGTTTTCTCGCTTCGGGAAAAAGTTGCGCCCTATTTTATAACCCTGTCCCCGAAGGTGCGCATGGACGGGCGGACCATCATTTCATATGACATCGACAATACCGAGGGAGTCGTTCAACAAATTCAAGGGATACATGATGATATGGAGGAAGCATTTCCTTTGGAGACCGAATTCCTATCAGAGAACATGCGGGAACTTTATGTGCAGGACCAGCAGGCGGCCAAACTTATATTTTGGATGAATTTGCTGGCTGTGGTGCTGGCCGCGATGGGCATCACGGGGATCACCATTTTTCTGGTCGTGGCGCGGACCAAGGAAATCGGCATTCGCCGGGTTTTAGGGGCCAATGGATTCCATATTATCGAATCGACGGTGAAGGAATATGTATTTTTTGTAGCGGTCGCATTGCTCATCAGTTGGCCCATTGCCCTATATAGCAGCAACCGTTGGCTGTCGAATTTTGCCTACAGGGTGGAAGTGCACCAACTCGTGTTTTTGATGGTGGGGCTTTTAACGTTCCTTGGCACTGCCTTGCTT
>JBATHI010000050.1:0-3104 GCA_049666645.1 Flavobacteriaceae bacterium
ATAAAAATTACGGAAACCCCTTCACTTCACGAGGGCTTGGAGTATATGGATACCCATACCCTGCTCACCAAAATGAATTTGGAAGACCGGAAGGTCGCCAATGCCGTTGCCCTGGCCATACCACAGATAAGCCTTTTGGTGGATGCCTTGGCCGAACGATTTGCACAAGGGGGGCGTCTCTTTTATATTGGTGCCGGTACCAGTGGGAGGTTGGGCATTCTTGATGCCTCTGAAATCCCTCCGACCTACGGTATGCCACATACCCGGGTGATTGGATTGATCGCCGGGGGCGACGGGGCCATCAGAAAATCGGTGGAACATGCCGAGGATGACAGGCAGCAGGCTTGGAAAGATCTCATGGTGCATGAGCTCAACGAACACGACGTGGTCGTCGGTATCGCTGCTTCCGGTACCACGCCTTATGTGCTGGGCGGGGTGGGGGATGCCAAAAAAAATGGATTGCTCACCGCCGGTATCACCAATAACCCCGGATCGCCTTTAGCCTTGGCGGTCGACATTCCCATCGAAGTCAATGTGGGTCCTGAATTCGTGACAGGAAGTACCAGAATGAAGAGCGGTACCTCCCAAAAACTGGTGCTGAATATGATTTCGACGGCCCTGATGATCAAAATAGGACGTGTTAAGGGCAACAAGATGGTAAATATGCAACTGAGCAATACCAAATTGGTCGATCGTGGGGTGCGTTATGTGATGGAGGGTTTAGCCGTAGATTATGCAGAAGCGGAAGAGCTGCTCAAAAAACACGGTTCGGTCAAGAAAGCTTTGGATGCGGGTACAAATTAGGTCCCTTTTTAACCAGGCCTTTATTTTTTTTGGACAGCCTCAACTTCTTCTACCGTGACCATTTTGTCGGAGGTATTGCCCCATGAATTGAGGATATAGTTCATCACATCGGCAACCTCGTCATCTTCCAATCCCATTGGCGTCATCACGCTGTTATAGGTCACTCCGTTCACCACCAATTCGCCCTGTTGCCCAAATTTGACACCTCTGATACTCCCTTCCCTGTTGTTCAGCAAATAGTCCGATTTTGCCAGTGGCGGGAAGGCATTCGCAACGCCTTCTCCTTCGGCCATATGGCAGGTAACACAAAAGTCGGCATAGATTTCGCTGCCCCGCTGAACGCTTGCTTCCAAGGTTGGGTCTTGAAATAAATACACCGACAAACCGAGTGCAATGGCCAGGTAGGAGAATAAGAATGCCTTCATTGGTTCAAATGGGTTATTAAATTTCGGAAATGTTTTATATCGGTAAGGATTGCTTTATTTTGGGTCCAATCTATAGATGCCCTTACCCTCTACGGCCACGTAGATGAGGCCGTCAGGTCCTTGCTTCACATCGCGCACCCGACCAAGGTTTTCCAATAACTTCTCGCGTTTTACCACCTTGGTGCCATCGAGTTCCAAGCGTTCCAGATATTGAAAGGCCAGGGAACCTACCAAAACACTGCCCATATAGCCCCGGTATTTGTCGGAGGTGATAAAAGCCATGCCGCTTGGGGCAATGCTGGGCACCCAATAATGTATGGGTTGCTCCATGCCTTCCATTTCGGTTTTGTCGGTAATCGGGGTGCCACTATAGTTGATGCCATAGGTAATCACGGGCCATCCATAGTTCGCCCCTTTTTTAACGATATTGATTTCATCGCCACCTCGGGGCCCATGTTCATTATCCCATATTTCACCTGTGTCGGGATTTTTTGCCAAGCCCTGTGGATTTCGATGCCCATAACTATAAATGGCGGTCTTGGCCCCGGAAGTGCCTACAAAAGGGTTGTCTTCCGGAATACGCCCGTCATCGAAAAGTCTATAGATTTTGCCCCCATCCAACGTTATATCCTGGGGATTGATGTCGCGTTCCCCACGCTCTCCAACAGAGAAATAAAGGTAACCGTCATTATCAAAAACGATTCTTGAACCAAAGTGCTGCCCTTTCGTGGTATTGGGTTCGGCTTTGTATAGCAACTCCTTGTTTACCAAAGCATTATCCTGTAATTTGGCTCTCATCAACGCAGTATTGCCCCCCTTGTCGTCTCCTTCCGGCGAAGCATAGGTGATGTAAATCCATCCATTGTTCCCATAATCGGGATGAAGTTCGATGTCCAGTAGTCCGCCTTGGCCCCGATCGTAAACTTCAGGTACATTGGCAACCGATACTTTTTTACCGTCTTTAAAATGAATTATTTCCCCTGATTTTTCCGTTATCAGCAGGCTTCCATCGGGAAGGAACGCCATGCCCCATGGAATCGGTAGCCCATCGACCAACAGCGTTGCGGAAAATGGAACTTCCGATGGCATAGCTACCTGATTTTCAGCATCCTGTCCACAGGAAAAATTGAACGTTACAACGAATAAACACAATAATGACACACTATTCCTCATAATTTTTCGTTAGATAAATATTAATAAAGTAACCTAAGGGTTAAAGATAAAGAGAAATTATAAGTATAAATAATTACGCTGAGGAATAATCCGATCCCCAAATCATGGTTGTTCCAGCCAAATCAGACTTAACCTATGCTCCCAAAAAAAACAAGGCATATTTACTATGCCGTGCTGCTGCTGGCCCTTTCTGCAGTATGTACTTCTGCCGTAGCTAACTCAAGAATATTCGATTTTATTTCTGAAGTGGCCTCTGTATTGGATCGGCCCAACAATGCATCCATAGCGGGGGACATGGATGCTACCTCCAAGGAATTCGAAAGTAAAGCCATTGCGGCCAAAAAGGAAACCGACTTCTTCAAGCCGGTATTTGCGACCATTATCCAGGGGGCCGACCAGCTGGTAGGTTGTGCCAATGATGGCAGTACCCTGGCCCGCTTTAACCTTTGTGGGGATTCCGACAATAGGATCGTAACGCTTTCGGGCAGCTATTCTTCCGTTTCTTGGCAAATATTGGGGGGTAGCTGCAGCCCGGTCATCAACAACGATTGTCCCAATACAACCCTTTCATGTTATAGCCAGGTCGCCACGGGATCCAGTTTTACCATCAATGCCGCTTCCATTCCTTCCGCCGTAGGCGCTGAATTTAGGGTGGTTGCCGATGGTCAGCAATATTTCTTCAAAGTAAAGAAGAGCAACATC
>JBATHI010000051.1:0-1919 GCA_049666645.1 Flavobacteriaceae bacterium
GTCCTCCTACTCCTTTGGACAGAGCTTGCCGTAGGCGTGTTCGGGACACCGTTCAGTAGACAATATTTGTGGGCATTGCAAAGTAACTCATGACGGAAATCCTTGCCCAACCAATCGGTCACCCCAACGGAGCAAGGCAACATCATTACTAAAATCAAACAGCTAAAATGATTGCGATGAAAATGATAAACAAAAGGTTACCGGCCCAAATACTGATGTTCGCCGCACTTGCTTTCGGTACAACCCATATGGTAATGGCCCAAGAAAACAACCAAAAGGTGCGATTGGCATTGTTGGAAATTGATTCAACACAGTTGGAGCAATACAAGGCGGCGCTCAAAGAGGAAATCGAAGCCTCCGTACTTCTGGAACCTGGGGTATTGACTTTATACGCCGTTATGGAAAAGGAGAACCCTACCCATTTCACGATATTGGAAATTTATGCCGATGAAGATGCCTATAAAAGGCACTTGGAAACACCGCATTTCATAAAATATAAGAACCTCACCAACAAAATGGTAAAGTCGCTCAAACTCATAGAGACCATGCCCCTAATCCCGGGAATGAAAATTAAATGACTTCGCCCAACCGGCCATCGTATGGGCCACCCTTGCCTTTTTCTTCTATTTCACACCGTTTCCAAATGCTTTGGTTCCTTCCGACCATATAGACGGGTTCTGTGACTTAAAATCACATATTGTTTGTTTTTTCTTTTGTGCGATCCCGTTCTGAAGTAAATTTAGATTTAAATTCAATGGATGAAGAACAGCATATCTGAAAGGGTGGCCGACTTTCTTGAAAATTTTCCACCTTTCAACGAACTACATCAAAACGATCTCCAGCTTCTCGCTTCGGAAGTTTCCATTGTCTATAAAGAAAAAGATAGCATCATCTTCAAAGAGGAAGAATCGCCCCACGAATTCTTCTACGTGGTGCACAAAGGAGCTGTGGTCCTTAAAAAAAGCACCGATAGCACCATTGTCGACCTTTGCGATGAAGGTGATATTTTTGGGCTTCGGCCCCTCATGGCCAACGAGTCCTACAAAATGGAAGCAACGGCTTTTGAGGAAAGTATTCTTTATGCGATACCCATTATCGCCTTTAAACCTTTGGCACAGCGCTATGAAGAAGTGGGTAACTTCTTGATTGAAAGCTTTGCCTCCAATACCAGGAACCCCTATTCCAAAACACATCGCGGTAGCTTATATGGTGAGGCTGCCAAGCCCGATAGCAACAAAACAAATCCTGTCGTTTACGATCTTCAACCGATTAGCTATTCAAAGAAAATCGTCTCCTGTAACCAAAACTGTAGTATTAAATCCCTGGCGGAGTTGATGGACCGGAAACAAGTGGGAGCCATGCTTGTTCTTAAAAACAAGCTGCCCATCGGTATCATTACCGACAAAGATATTCGCAACCAAATAGCGACCGGGAAATTTCCAATAACCGCCAAAGCCAAGGATATCATGACATCCCCGGTAATCACCTATGGCAAAAAAATTACTGTTGCCCAGGCGCAGATGGCCATGATGAAAAGCAACATCAGTTATTTGTGCATAACCAAGGACGGTACCCCGAACACTGAAGCCATTGGGATACTTTCCAAGCACGACCTGATGCTTGAAATGGGCAACAATCCTTCGGTATTGATGAAGGAAATAAAGCGTACTGCCAAAATCAAAAAAATAAAGCAGGTGCGCGTGCATATCATGCATCTGTTACAGGCCTATTTAGACCAGAATATTCCCATGACCCTCATTTCAAAAATTATCTCTGAGCTCAACGACGCCAGCATCAAACAGGTTATCGGCATCAGCTTAAAAAAAATGAATGCGCCACCGCCGGTAAAATTTTCATGGTTGGCCATTGGTAGCCAAGGCAGGGGGGAACAATTATTGCTTACCGACCAGGACAATGCC
>JBATHI010000052.1:0-5611 GCA_049666645.1 Flavobacteriaceae bacterium
TCAAATTAAAACCAATACCAAATGAAAATTGAATGGCAAGGCATTATGCCGGCAGTGACCACAAAATTTACTTCGGATGACCAACTCGACTTGAAGTTGTTCGGCACCAATATCAAAGCACAACTCAAAGCCGGGGTACAAGGCATTATCCTGGGCGGTTCATTGGGGGAGGCAAGCACCTTGATGGCCGACGAAAAAAATAGCCTGATCCGGGAAACACGCGGTTTGGTCGATGGCAAGGTCCCTGTGGTGATGACCATAGCCGAACAGGCCACCAAAATGGCCATTGCGGCGGCTCAAAGCGCCGAAAAGCACGGAGCGGATGCCTTAATGGTATTACCGCCTATGCGCTATAAATCGACCGATCTTGAAACGATTACCTATTTCAAGGAAGTGGCCAAAAATAGCAATCTTCCGATCATGGTCTATAACAATCCCGTTGATTACAAAATTGAGGTGACCCCAGAGATGTTCGAACAGCTGTTGGAACATGACAATATTGAAGCGGTTAAGGAATCGACCCGTGATATCACCAATATTGGAAGGCTTCGCAATCGCTTCGGAAAACGCTTGAAGATATTGTGCGGTGTCGATACGATGGCCCTGGAGAGCTTATTGATCGGAGCCGACGGCTGGGTCGCCGGCTTGGTATGCGCTTTTCCAGCGGAAACCGTAGCCATCTATGAATTGGCCAAACAAGGCAGAACCGAAGAGGCCATATCGCTATACCGATGGTTCCTTCCATTGTTGGAACTCGATATCAGTCCACAATTGGTGCAGAATATCAAATTGGCGGAAGTTGCCACTGGTATAGGATCCGAATATGTTAGGCCTCCCAGACTTCCCTTATCGGGAGAAGAACGAAAAAGGGTGCAAGGCATTATTGACAAAGCGATGAAGTCACGACCTATGATACCGGATTTTAAGTTACAGCAGATCGACTAGCACATCGCACAAAAGAGAAATGACTTATGGTAACAGGTAAAAATTATATTGGTTCTGAAGTGAGGGCTACAGGAGACATCACCTATCGAACTTTCAATCCACTACGGAATATTGCCAATGAAACCGTCTTTATAGAGGCCTCCGCACAGGAAGTGCATGAAGCGGTGAATTTGGCCACAGTTGCCTTTGACCGGTTTGCAGCCCTGACCGGAAAGCAAAGGGCGGCCTTTCTCAATGCGATTGCCGACGAAATTCTGGCGCTTGACGACCATTTGATTCAGATGTACTGTTCTGAAACCGGACTTCCGGTAGGCAGGGCCAAAGGGGAAAGGGGAAGAACCGTTGGACAATTGCGTTCGTTTGCCGAATTGGTCGACGAAGGCTCTTGGGTCGAGGCCACCATTGATAGCGGAATACCCGACCGCGTTCCGGCACCCAAGCCCGATTTGAGAAAAATGATGGTTCCCTTGGGACCTGTGGTCGTTTTTGGTTCGAGCAATTTCCCTTTTGCTTATTCGACGGCAGGGGGCGATACTGCCGCTGCATTGGCCGCGGGCTGCCCTGTAATCGTAAAAAGCCACCCGATGCATGCTGGAACGAGCGAGATGGTTGCCTCAGCAATCATCAAGGCGGCCAAACACACCGAAATGCCCAACGGGGTTTTTTCAAATCTCAACAGCAGTGGTATAGCGGTAGGGGTACAGTTGGTAAAACACCCACAGGTTAAAGCCGTCGGATTTACCGGAAGCATCGAAGGGGGAAGGGCCTTGTTCGACCTTGCCGCCCAAAGACCGGAACCTATTCCGGTTTTCGCGGAAATGGGCAGTATCAATCCCGTTGTGGCCCTGCCATCGGCATTGCTTCAGCATGGTGATGATTGGGCAAAGCAATTTGCTGCTTCCATAACCTTGGGGGCAGGACAATTCTGCACCAATCCAGGGCTGATCTTAGGGGTCAAAAGCACTTCGCTCGACAGCTTCATCCGATCTCTGGGAGCCGAAATGGAAAAATTGGAACCCAGTTGCATGCTGCATCCCAACATCCATGAAAACTATGAAAAAGGCAAGAGCGAACTCGCCAAGCAAGGTGGCGTAACCGTGGCGGCGAGCTATGAAGCAACCGTTCCTGCCAATTTTGCCAAGCAGAAAGTGTTGACGGTAAACGGCTATAATTTTTTAAAGAACCCTACCCTGCACAAGGAAGTTTTTGGTCCGTTTTCCATTGTCGTGCGTTGCAGCGACCTGAGCGAACTCATATCGATCGTACAACAATTGGAAGGACAGTTGACAGGAACCATTTTGGGCAGTGCAGAAGAAGTAAAATCAAATTCAGGGCTTGTTACGGCCTTGCAGGGTAGGGTTGGCCGTATCATTTTCAATGGGGTGCCTACCGGGGTCGAAGTATGTCCGGCAATGCAACATGGCGGACCTTATCCGGCCTCAACCGATAGCCGGTTCACTGCTGTAGGGATCCATTCCATTAAAAGATGGGTGCGTCCCGTAAGCTACCAGAATTGGCCAGATGCACTGTTGCCGGATGCTTTAAAGAACGGGAATCCGTTGCAGATCTTAAGGCTGGTAAATAATATGGAGACCAAAGCCACCTTATGAAAATGCGCCCAATAAGGATTCTCCCGCTTCATACGTTTATCGTATTGCTCATGGTATTTTTCGGTGTTGATACACTGGCCCAACAGGAATCGGCATCGGCCCAACTCCATAAAATAATCGAAGCGTATCAAGACCACAAGGGTTATGATCGAACACAATATCCCTTGGGCCTTCACACCGAAGCGTACCATCAGGCGGAAGCCGACCATGCAAAGACTTTACAGGCACGCTTGAATGAAATTGAAACGACCCAATTGCCGGAAACCGATAAAATATCTTGGGAACTGTTGAACTTTGTGCTGCAAGACCAGGTAGACTATTTTGTTTGGGAACGATACCTGAACCCTTTACTATCCGATTCGGGTTTTCACAGCAGCCTGCCCTACATGGTGCGCCCGTTTAACAATTATCGGCAGACCAAGGAATATTTGAACAAAATTAAAGCGATTCCAGAGTATGTAGACCAACATTTCTTGAACCTGAGGGCAGGATTGAAAAAAGGGGTTTCACAGCCGCGCATTATTTTTGATGGATATGAAAGCTCGTATAATGATCATATCGTCGGTCGATACGAAGACAGCTATTTTTATACGCCCTTCAAAAACCTGCCGGAAAGTCTTACCATTGATCAAAGAGATTCGGTATTGTCGGAGGCCAGAAATGCGATCACCAGCATTGTCGTACCCCAATTTAAAAGGATTAAGGCCTTTTTTGAAAACGAGTACTTGCCAAAAACGAGAACTTCTTTAGGGATTTCCGAGACCCCTGAAGGAAAGGCCTATTACCAGAACAGGATCGATTTTTATACCACCAGTAAGCTGTATACGGCGGAATCCATTCATGAAATTGGCCTTGAAGAGGTAGCCCGTATTAAAGCCGAAATGGAACAAATCATCAAGGCACTTGATTTTAAGGGGAACTTTACCGAGTTTTTAAAGTTTTTAAGGACCGATGAACGGTTTTATGCCAAAACACCGACAGAATTGCTAATGATCGCAAGGGATATGGCCAAACGTGCAGATGCCCAAATGCCCCGGTTTTTTAAGACCCTTCCCCGAAAACCCTATGGTGTGGCCCCGGTTCCGGACGCCATAGCGCCTAAATATACGGGGGGAAGATATGTCGGCACAGATAAAAACAGCACAGACCCTGGCTATTATTGGGTGAATACCTATGATCTCCCAAGCCGCACTTTATATACTTTGCCAGCCCTAACCGTACACGAGGCAGTACCTGGCCATCATTTGCAGGGCGCATTGAACCAGGAGTTGGGCGACAGCATTCCCCAATTCAGGAAAAACCTCTATTTATCGGCCTATGGCGAAGGTTGGGGCCTATATTGTGAATTCCTTGCTGAGGATATGGGCATGTACACCACCCCTTATGAACATTTTGGGCAATTGACCTATGAAATGTGGCGTGCTTGCAGGTTGGTGGTCGATACCGGAATCCACGCTTTGGGATGGACAAGGGAGCAGGTGGTCGCTTTTATGGCTTCCAACACCGCCTTATCGATGCACGAGATCAATACCGAAACCGATCGATATATTTCCTGGCCCGGGCAAGCCTTGTCTTATAAAATCGGGGAATTGAAAATTCGGGAACTCAGAAAGAAAGCGGCAATCGAATTGGGCAGCAAATTCGATATCCGCGATTTCCATGAAGTGGTGTTGGGCCAAGGAACCGTTACCCTGTCGATTCTGGAAGACAGAATCAACTCGTACATCCAAAAAACCAAAAATGGGTCGTAATACCTTCGTTTGTATCGACGCACATACCTGTGGCAATCCAGTAAGGGTTGTGGTCAGTGGTGGTCCGACACTATCGGGCAATACCATGAGCGAGAAAAGGCAGCATTTCCTAAGTGAATTCGATTGGATCCGAAAAGGGCTCATGTTCGAACCTCGTGGACATGATATGATGAGCGGCAGTATTTTTTATCCCCCATGCAATCCCATGAACGATTTCGGCATACTCTTTATTGAAACCAGTGGCTGCTTGCCCATGTGCGGCCATGGCACGATCGGGGCCATTACCATTGGTATCGAAGAAGGCCTGCTGCACCCCAAAACCCCTGGAAAGGTACGCATGGAAACCCCGGCAGGCCTGGTACTGGTCGAATACGAACAAACCGGAAACAAGGTAGATTGGGTGAAGCTCACGAACGTTAAATCCTATCTTGCGACAAGCGAATTGACCGTCCAAAGCAGTGTTTTGGGCGCATTGAGGTTCGATGTTTCCTATGGAGGTAATTTTTATGCCATTGTGGATACACAGCCTAACTTTACCGGGATGCAAGACTACTCGGCAAGCGACCTCATCCGATTCAGCCAGGAGATCAGGGATAAGATCAATGAAAAATATCCAGACGAGTTCATCCATCCCGAAGACGCTACCATCAGGAACGTGAGCCATATCATGTGGACCGGCAAGACCATTTCTGCCCTGGCCACAGCCCGAAATGCAGTGTTTTATGGGGATAAAGCTATCGATCGGTCTCCCTGCGGCACCGGCACCTCGGCACGTATGGCACAATGGCATGCAAAAGGCAAGCTGAAGGTCGGTGATCATTTCGTTCATGAGAGCATCATCGGATCCCAGTTCATAGGAAGAATCGAAGCGGAGAATCCCTTGGCCGGTAGGCCGGCAATCATACCGAGTATCCAGGGATGGGCCAAGGTTTATGGTTACAACACAATCATTATAGACGACGAAGACCCATATGCTCATGGGTTTCAAGTAATTTAAGATGGGAAAGAATATTATTATCATAGGCGGGGGAATCATAGGATTGAGCAGTGCCTATTATTTGCAGAAGGAAGGCCATCAAGTTACGGTCATCGATAAATCGGATATTACTGCAGGCGCTTCTTTCGTGAACGCAGGTTACATCACCCCAAGCCACATCATACCCTTGGCATCGCCAGGTATGATTGCCAAAGGACTTAAATGGATGTTCAATTCCGCGAGTCCGTTTTATATGAAACCCAGATGGGACATCGATTTTTTTAAGTGGGCTTGGTATTTTCATAGATCCTCCACCAAGGAAAAAGTGG
>JBATHI010000053.1:0-3944 GCA_049666645.1 Flavobacteriaceae bacterium
CCTTTTTCTTTTCGCTGCCCACCATGGGCGAGGTAACCACCCAACAGCCCATCCAACTCGAAAGGATCCTTAAAAGTCTGAAGAAGCAGATCAAGCATTCTTCCTTGAACACCGCCCAAAAAACGGTCCCCACCATTTTGGTGGTCGACGACGATACCCCAATACGGTCGCTACTGAGACAGGAACTCACCGAGGCGGGCTATCAGGTAAAGGAAGCGGCCAATGGCAAGGCGGCCCTCGACATGGTACGCCTGCACAAACCCGATCTGATCATTCTCGACGTGATGATGCCCGAAATCAACGGCTTCGATGTAGCGGCGGTTTTAAAGAACGATCCTGCCACGATGGACATCCCGATCATTATCCTGTCGATCGTGCAGGATAAGGAACGGGGCTTTAAGATCGGGGTCGACCGTTACCTCACCAAACCGATCAATACCGAACAGTTGTTCCATGAAGTCGACGTTTTATTGGAGCAGGGCGTTTCCAAAAAGAAGGTGTTGGTGGTCGATGAAGATGCCTCCGCGGTGAAAACCCTCACCAGTGTGCTCTCCGCAAGGGGGTACAAGGTGATGGAGAGCAACGCCAAAAACTTGTTGGAAAAGGCAACCGAATCGCAGCCCGATATCATCATGCTCAATTCGGTGTACAACGGCGACCAAAATATCATCAAAAACCTGAAACTGCAAAAGGGAATGGAAAACGTGATGTTTTTTATTTACGAGTGATCGGGCAATCATTAATTATAATTGAAACAAATGGCACAGAAACTACTGATCGTGGATGATGAATCCCATATTAGAATGCTTATTGAACAAACTTTGGAAGACCTGGAAGACGATGGGGTTGAACTTCTTTTCGCCGAAAATGGCGAGCAGGCCCTGGAAGTAATCCAGCGGGAAGAGCCCAATCTGGTCTTTTTGGATGTGATGATGCCCAAAATGAACGGGATGGAAGTTTGTCATAAAGTGAAAAAAGAGCTGAAGCTTTCGCATGTATACATCATATTGCTCACCGCCAAAGGTCAGGAAGTAGATCGCCAAAAAGGCCTGGATATGGGTGCCGACCGTTATATGACCAAGCCCTTCGACCCGGATGAAATGCTATCGATCGCAGAGGAAATATTGAACCGCTGAGCATGTCCGAAAACAAAGATTTCATGGTTCCCTTAAGGGGGTTACGGACTGTCTTGAAAAGGAACTCCGATACCTTGGCATTGGTTGAAAACATCGCCGATTCGCTAAAGGCTGAAATCTGTATTGAAAATCTTGAAGGCAAAGTTTTGTTCGGGTCGAAGATCCGATCGGAGCACAAATTCGACCTGAACGATTCCGAAATGACCTATGGAACGCTTTTTGCAACAAATCCGAGCGGGGCTTTGATCGCAGCACTGATTTCGATTTTGGTCACAAAAGAACTTGAAAAGAAAAAAATAGGCAGCGAGGTCCTTGGCCTTTATCGCGAGATCAATATGATCTATAATTTCAGTGAGATGATCTCTGAAAAGATAGACGATACCTCCATCGCCATGACCGCCCTGCAGGAAGCTTCCCAGATCATCAATGCCACCCATGGCGTATTTTTGGTATATGAGCCCGAAGAAGACCGGGTGGTGGAAATGGCCGCCATCGGTGAGAATCCCAACCGTGACTACAATATCAATGACCAAAGCGGCCTGCTCAAGGATTTGATCATGCGCGGCACCGCGGCCATTGTACCCATGGCCAGGATCAAGGCCAACCCGGCATTGAGCCACCTCAAGACCGTGATGTATGCCCCGCTCAAGGTAAAACACCGCACCTTGGGCATGATCATTCTGGGCCATGAGGAAGAAGTGGATTTTACCGCGGCGGAACTGAAACTTTTGACCACGATCGCTTTCCAGTCGGCCGCCGCCATCGAAAGTGCCCAATTGTACCAAAAAGGTTTGAAAGAAGCTAGGGACAGGGAGGAGGCCATCAAAAAGATACATGAGGTAAGCCAGAAATTCGTGCCACAGGAGTTCATCAAATCCTTGGGCAAGAACAAGCTTACCGAAGTGGCCCTCGGCGATCAGGTAGAACGGGAAGTAACGGTGATGTTCACCGATATCAGGGGCTTTACCACGATCTCCGAGCGTCTGGCGCCCAAGGAAAACTTTTTGTTCATCAACTCCTTCAACAAACGCATGGGGCCCATCATCAGAAAAAATGAAGGCTTTATCATGCAATATCTGGGCGATGGGTTCATGGCCATTTTCCCAAAAGGATCCCAAAATGCCCTGCAGGCCTCCGTGGAAATGCACCTTTCCCTGGCCGAATACAATGAAGAAAGGTTGGAAAAGAACCGCTTGCCCGTGCACATTGGCATTGGCATGCAAAACGGCAAATTGATCATGGGCATCACTGGCGATGTGGAACGCATGGACGCCGCCATCATTTCCGATACCGTGAATACCGCTTCCCGTATAGAAGGACTTTCAAAGCACTATGGCACCTCCATCTTGCTCACCGATCTTTGCAAAAACAACCTCAGCCGGCCCGAGGTCTTCGATTTCAGGTATTTGGGGCCCGTACAGGTACAAGGAAAGCAAAAAGCATTGGATCTTTACGAATGCATCAATGGGGATCATGTGACGCTGCGCGAGCATAAACTGAATACCTTGCATACCTTCCAACAGGGCATGGAACTCTACTTCAAAAAAGAATTCGCAATGGCCGCGGTCACCTTCCAGCAAATCGTGAAAATGAACCCTGAAGACCATACCGCCAAATTATTCCTCAACCGTTCGGCCCATCTGATCACCCAGGAAATCGGGGACGATTGGAAAGGGGTCGAATCGATTTCCAAAAAATAAACGGGAATTTCAGACCGACTTGTAAAAGGTCAGTCCGTTTTGAAAAGGGTCATAAAATGCGAATTCCAAGGTGCCCCAACTTGTTTTTCTTAAAGCAGTTTGTGCATGGAAAACTTCCATGTCGCGAAATTCTTCGAACAAAGCTTCGATGTGCTGGGTGACAATGCGCAGCATCGGCCTGTCGATGGCTATCTCCCACTCCATCACTTCGTGCCATTGCAGGTGTATTTCTATGCCATCCCTCAAGATACCGGCGTACTTGGGCGCCTTGGGACCGTCGGCAAAGGCGATTTTAAAACCCAACCGGTTCACGTAAAAATCCAACGCCTCCACCACGTCCCAAACCGGAAGTACCGGATGTATCTGATGTAAAAAGCCCTTGCGCTTCATGGCACAAATTTAAAGTATTATGGTTAACTTGTATCACTTCACAACCCTAGGCCCATGAAAACGATGTACTTGTTGTCAATGCTACTGATGATGGTCTCGTCGGCCTTGCTCGCACAATCGATCAAGGTGATGACCTATAATATCAGGTACGACAACAAAAGCGATGCGATCAACAATTGGAACGACCGTAAGGCGGGTCTGGTGAAAATGATCAAAGCACATGAACCCGATTTTATCGGGGTGCAAGAGGCCCTTCACCATCAAATGACCTATCTCGATAGTAGTTTGACCCGTTATAAATACCTCGGCGTGGGCCGTGACGATGGTGGGGAAAAAGGGGAATATTCGGCCATTTTTTATAGGGCCGACAAATATGACCCCCTGGAATATACCACTTTTTGGCTCTCCAAAACGCCCGACAAGCCCTCAGTGGGCTGGGATGCTGCCTTGGAACGTGTCTGTACGTACGGCTCTTTTGAAAACAAGAAAACCAAAGAAAAATTTTGGGTCTTCAATACCCATTTCGATCATATCGGGGTGTTGGCCAGGGAAAAATCGGCCGAGCTGATCCTGAACAAGATCAAAAAGGCGAACGTGCAGAACAACCCGGTGGTTTTGATGGGCGACTTGAACCTTACGCCCGATCAAAAACCCATTCAATTGATCAAAAAGGAGCTCAAGGATGGGTATGAAGTGTCAAAAACGCTCCCTTCTGGGC
>JBATHI010000054.1:0-3742 GCA_049666645.1 Flavobacteriaceae bacterium
GTATATTTTCAAAAAATTCTTTTTCACAGCAATTTGGTTATAGAACAATCCAAAAAGCATATACCCTACCTTTTTTTTGATTTTTTTTCCAAAACTTGGGCTTGAAAAGTGGAAATGATGTGTCCAAAACAATTTATTTAGTTGATATTCAACTATTTAATTATTATAATTGTCGGGGAAATGCTTGATGCATCATTGCAAAAAAAACCATGAAACCATTGGCTAAATCCTATTTTTTGCTCTGGAACATCAATTCCTTTGCGTACCTTTATGTAGCATAAGCCAAGTACGAATGAGTCAGGAATTTTTTAAAGAAATCAAGTCGGAACTTCATTTGGGCGTCACCGACAATGGGCATCCCTTCAAATATTGCACGATGGCCACCGTAGGCCTTGATCGGGTGGCAAGACTGCGTACTGTTCGGTTAAGGCATATATCAGAAGATATGGGCCTTACCTTTTTTACCGACAAAAGATCCAAGAAGATCATCCATATCAAAGAAAACAAAAACGTAAGCCTGCTGTTCTACCATCCCGAAAAATTGCTACAGATCAGGATCGAAGGTGTCGCCGTAGTGGTAAGGGACAAGCTGCTCCTCAGCAATTATTGGCAAAAAGTACAGCCAGATCAGAGAAAGGATTATACCACATCCCTGGCGCCCGGCAGCAAACTATCGAACCCCGATGCGGTGGAATATCTCAACGATGAGGAATATTTTTGTGTTCTGGACATCCGCCCTTTCAAGTTCGAATACCTTAAACTGAAAAGGCCGAACCACCTTAGGGTTCGCTATTCCTTGGAAACTTGGGGATGGGAAGCCGAATATTTGGTTCCTTAAAGAACGTACCTGGAGAATAAATAAACCATAAGGCAAAATCTTCCCCATTCAAATCGTACTTTTGCGCCTCATAAAAAGTCATGCGTACAAAATCGATCAAAAAGAACAAAATCAACGTGGTCACCTTGGGGTGCTCCAAAAACGTGTACGATTCTGAAGTGCTCATGGGGCAACTACGCGCCAACAAAAAGGAAGTGGTGCATGAAGGAAAAGGCAATATCGTGGTCATCAACACCTGCGGATTTATAGCCAATGCCAAAGAGGAGAGTGTAAACACCATCTTGGAATATGTGGCCCAAAAAGAAGCCGGACAGGTCGATAAGGTATTCGTGACCGGTTGTCTCAGCGAACGTTATAAGCCCGATCTACAGAAAGAGATCCCGAATGTCGACGAATATTTCGGGACCAGTGAATTGCCGAACCTGTTAAAAGCCCTGGAGGCTGACTACAAGCATGAGCTTATCGGTGAGCGGCTCACCACCACCCCAAAAAATTATGCTTATTTGAAGATCGCAGAGGGATGCGACAGGCCCTGTTCGTTCTGTGCCATCCCGATCATGAGGGGCAAGCACCGCAGCAAGCCCATCGAAGAACTGCTGATCGAATCGGAAAAACTTGCGGCAAAAGGGGTGAAGGAGCTGATATTGATCGCACAGGACCTCACCTATTACGGACTCGACCTTTACAAAAAACGAAATTTGGCAGAACTGCTTGAGCGATTGGTAAAGGTGGAAGGGATTGAATGGATCCGGCTGCATTATGCCTTCCCTACCGGTTTTCCAATGGACGTACTCGAGGTAATGCGGCGAGAACCCAAAATTTGCAATTATATCGATATCCCCTTACAACATATTTCAGACCATATTCTGAAAAGCATGCGACGGGGCACCACCCAGGCCAAGACCACGCAGTTATTGCATGATTTCCGGTCCAAGGTACCTGATATGGCCATTCGGACTACCTTGATCGTGGGCTATCCAAGTGAGACCGAAGCCGACTTCCAAAACTTGAAAAAATGGGTCGAAACCATGCGTTTCGAACGCTTGGGTTGTTTTACCTATAGCCATGAAGAAAACACCCATGCCTATCTGTTGGAAGATGATGTTCCCGAATCGGTAAAACAGGCCCGTGCCAATGAAATCATGGAACTGCAATCCCAGATTTCATGGGAACTGAACCAGGAAAAAATCGGAAAGACCTTTCGCTGCATCATCGATAGGAAAGAAGGGAATTATTTTGTGGGAAGAACCGAGTACGACTCCCCGGATGTAGATAACGAAGTGCTTATCGATGCCACCCAACATTACCTGAAACAGGGCGAATTCTTCGATATCGAAATTACAGATGCTGCAGACTTCGATCTTTATGGGATGCCCGTGTCGGCATCCTCTTGAGCTGTTAAAAATGGTTGTCCCTTATGACTGCCATTGATGTACAGCCAGCCTGCTTTGCTCCGATTTTGACTGCCATCCCTTCATCATCAAATAAAAACGTTGGCGACCAAATTTTCCACCGTGGGATGTTCGCTGCCCCCTGCCGGCTCGATGGTAATGTTCAACGATTCTGCCTTGTCGATATAATTCATGGAAACCAGGTCGCTATCGCCTGGCAGAATGCCCATATCGATCATTTCTCCGTCCACATCTGCCCATAATTGATAGGTCTTGTCATCGCTTAATTTGGGGAGCCCTTTGGTATTTAGCAGTACTTCTTTGGTTTGATGGTTCACATAGGCTATAGCCCTTGAATTAGGGAGCTTTTGGTTGCCCAGCATCAAAAATGGCCGTACGTTGGGGTTGTTGATGGTTTGGTATTTGGCATTGGTCTGTCGATAATCGTTTTCCAGGCCGGCCAGTCGGTTCTGCAGTTCGGAAGTCTGGCGTTGGACCATCTGGAGGTTTTTTTCAGAATCTTGCCATCGGCTGTAAAGCCATAAAGAACTGAGGGCAAACAGTGCGGCCATGCTTGCGGCCACCATCAACCGGAACTGTATTTTGGAATGGCGCTCCTTTTGCATCGGCAAATGGCGAACCCCTGGGTCTTCATCCATGGCTTTCAACACCATTTCCAATGATTTTTTGATACGGGACGGAGGCACAACCGCATTTTCAAATGCCATCCGCTCGAAATCTTCTTCCATTGCACCATAGGCCCCTTTTAGGGAAGGGTCTTTTGCAATGGCGTCTGCAACGATACCACGCTGTTCCAGATCCAAATCCCCCATGAGGTAGGCCTCTAACAGTCCATCTTCCAATATTTTTTTCTTATCCATGTCCAATCAATGCTACATAAATCATGATCAGCAATAAATCCTTGGGATAATTTTCCCTCAGTTGCACCACGGCCTGGCGCACATATGACTTAAAAGTCCCCAGCGGCACATCCATTTCTTTATGGGCTTCCTGATGGGTCAATCCCTTAAAATAGACCAATTCAATCGCCTTTTGGTGGTGCGGTTCCAGGTTTTTCAACAAACCGTTCAGTTCCGAAAAATCCCTGGGTTGCTCCTCACTCCTATTATCATATACACTTAAATCCTCGGTTTGGATGAGAGGGGAAGGATTGCGGATGGCGTTCAATGCCGAATTCTTGGCGATGCGATAGGCCCAAGTATAGAATTTGCCCTTTTGGGGGTCGTATTGCCCGATTTTTTTCCAAATCTTTAAAAAGGTTTCCTGTAGCACATCCTGTGCCATGTCTTCCCGGTTGCAAATCCTGAGCACGACCCCGTACAAAGCGCCGGAATACTTATCGTACAGACCCAAGAGTGCCTGCTTGTCACCATTTTGAAGTTTTTGAATAAGTTGAATATCGTTGACCACGGGTTGCATAAGAATGTTAAAGATATGATAAAAATGGAAATGTCTCATCCAGCCCATTCCAAGTTGTGTAGATAATGAGGAA
>JBATHI010000055.1:0-1671 GCA_049666645.1 Flavobacteriaceae bacterium
CCTATTTTCCGGGCTCATTTCGCTGGACAGAAAAGGCTCTACGGCACTCTTGTATTTCCCATGGCGAATCACCTCCATCTTTATCCCCGTTTTCTCCTGAAGGTCTTTAAAGAAAAGCACCTCGGAAGACAGGCCCTTGAAATCGAGCACCCCTACCGGGTTAAGGAAAATACTGTCGGCCACACTGGCCAAATAGAAATCTTTTTGGGTATAAAAATCGGCATAGGCGAAAATGAACTTCCCACTTGCCTTGAAATCCTTGAGGGCCTTTCGAATCGATTGGGTCTGGGCCCAGCCCGCCATCAAAAAATTGTTATTGATGCTGATGCCCTTGATCGAGCCATCGTCTTTGGCCACCTGTATGGCCTGCAAAATTTCATCCAAGCCATGTGCCGATCCGAAAATATCACCAAAAGGGTCGTTTCCGGAATTTCCGACATAATCGCTGATGGGTGCCTGCATTTGCAGTTCCAATACGGCATTCGTTTTAATGGTTTCGGCTTCCTCCATACTCCCGACCAGACTCGCAAATATGATGAACATCATGAACATGATGCCAAATGCAATCAGACAGCCCAGTATCGCCGCCAATAAGTTTCTTAAAAAATTCATGCTTTTCCTCCGCTATTATTATCCCCCAAAGATAAGGAACTCCACTTGACTTTTCGTTACTTTGCGTTCGATTATGGCCGATCCAAAAACCGCATATCTTTCCCTTGGTAGCAATCTCGGCAACAAGCCGGCCAACATGCAATTTGCCCTCTTTGAGATACAGAAAAAAGCAGGGCATATCGTGAAGATCTCGCCGATATACCAGAGTGGGGCCTGGGGCTTTCAGGCAGCCGATTTTCTAAACCTGTGCATCGCCATTGAAACCCATTTGGACCCCAAGCAGTTGTTGGCCACCCTTTTGGATATCGAACGCGACATGGGCCGGCTTCGGCGGAAGGAGCGGGGTTATGAACCACGGCTCATCGATATCGACATTATTTATTTCGAAAAGGAAACCATCCATTCCAACGATCTTGTGGTGCCCCATCCTGAAATGGCACAACGCCGTTTCGTCTTGAAACCCCTTGCCGATATCGCCCCTCAGTTTTACCATCCCATTTATCAGAAAGATACCCGTAACCTTTTGCAGCAATGCATGGACAAAGGCACCTTGATTAAAACGGGTTTCCGACTGTTCAAAGACCGTCAGCAACTTTTTGCACACCAGGGTTTTATAGCTATTGAAGGCAATATCGGCGCCGGCAAAACAACCTTGGCCAACAGGATGGCCGCTGAGTTTAATGCGAAGGCCGTGTTGGAACGTTTCGCAGACAATCCCTTTCTGCCAAAATTCTATGAAGACCAGAGCCGGTACGCCTTCCCCTTGGAAATGTCGTTCCTGGCAGACCGCTATCAACAATTCTCCGATGACACCTCCCAATTCGACCTTTTCAAAAGCTTCATGGTCAGCGACTATGACATCTACAAGTCATTGATATTTGCGCAAATCACCCTGCAAAAAGAGGAATTCGGACTCTATCGAAAGCTCTTCCAACTGATGTACCGGGAAGTCAAAAAACCCAGGATCTATATCTACCTCTATCAAAATACCGACCGCTTGATCGACAATATCAAAAAAAGGGGTCGGGACTATGAACAGAATATTTCGAGGGACTATCT
>JBATHI010000056.1:0-16191 GCA_049666645.1 Flavobacteriaceae bacterium
CTTCAAGGCCGAATATTTCGATACGCACGGCAAATCTGTCCGCACCTATTTCAACAGCCCCATTTTTCTGGCCCCCATGGAAACCACCGAGATCATCATCGACGAGATCGATGTTACAGGGGGTACCGGATCGAATTTTCTATTCGAATGGGCCATTCCCAAAAACTGCCCCGAACCCCTGTTCGAGGGGGTGATGAACTCCACCATGGGCCAACAGGGTCTCTCTTTCACCACCTTGGGCAAAAGGATCCAATAAACCATGAAATGGATATTGACGGCCATTTTTTTTCTCATTGCGATGATCGACCCCGTTGGTTCCGTACCCGTGTACCTTGAGGCCACCAAGGAATTCGACAGAGTGAACAAGCGCAAAATTCCCAAAAGGCATCGCTCGTCGCCTTTATGATCCTCTTTTTTTTATCGTCATCGGATAACGGATTTTTGAAGGGAAGTCCGTCACCTTGGATGACTTTCAAATTTCTGGCAGGGGTGATTCCCTTTCTTTTTGCCTTGAAAATGATTTTTGGTGATGGCATATCCGAAGCGGTTCAGAGTATCTTGAGTGGCATCGGCAACTATTTCGGTAATATCTGATTCTACGGGTTGTTCGGGTAGAAGAAGAAGGCAGGAATCTTTTCCATTATCACATATCCATTTCTTTAATCCGAATGTGTATCTTGTAGGGGCGGTTTATGCCGGCCCTGGCAACCAAAATCATAGACTGCGCAACACGCAAACCTCTACATGATGTTCAAAAAAGCGCTTCTTCTGCTCCTCATAGGTTTCCCGCCAGCGCTTTGGGCCCAGGACAATGAGCCCAATGCGAAACAGACACGGGATATCGAGGGCCTTATCGCAGCCTATGGCCAGGCCCGTGAAAACAGGGATACCCTGTTGCTCAAAAACATCCTTACCGACGATATCGATCAGTTGGTGTCTTCGGGCCAATGGCGGCGCGGCATGGCCGAAGCGGTAGAAGGCATGTTGCAGAGTTCGACAAGCAACCCCGGTGGGCGCACGCTCACCGTTGAAACTATACGATTGATCGGCAAGGGCAGCGCCATCATCGATGCGCGCTACGAGATTGCCAATGACGATGGCAGCATCCGCAAGATGTGGAGCAGCTTTATCGCCGTCGAAACGCAAGGGCAATGGAAAATCGCGGCCATCCGCAACATGTTGCCCAGCATTCAATAACTGCACGCCCCGCCATACATAATTTTTGTTTAACTTTAAGTGCATAAAACACCCGGCCCAAAGATTTCGAAACAAGGGGGGCGATTGTATCCAATGGATATATGTCCAAGACCCTTGGGTGGTGGCGAACAAGGCCGAGTCATTTGAAACCCCGATACCGAAGCATGGCCTGGGCAATTGATTTCTACTTTATTATACCTAACGAAACAAAACAAACAAGATGAAAATTGGAGCGTTTTCCATAAGTCTGAGCGTCAAGGACTTAAAAAAATCCATGGTATTTTATGAAACCCTGGGGTTCAAAATATTCGCAGGGGATTTTGATAAAAAGTACCTGATCATGAAAAATGAAGATGCCCTGGTCGGGCTCTTTGAAGGCATGTTCGAGGGCAATATTCTGACCTTCAACCCTGGCTGGGACCAAAATGCCAACAAGTTAAAGGAATTCGATGATGTGCGAACCATCCAGAAGGCATTGAAGTCAAAAGGCATCGTATTGACCACGGAAGCCGACGAATCCACCGCGGGGCCGGCGAGCATCGTCCTCACCGATCCGGATGGCAATACCATTTTGATCGACCAGCACGTTTGATCCATAATGGCTACCAGGTGTTGTTGCTTCTCTTTCATTTTATTTTCGGATTGGGTTATTAACGATTTAAAGCATACCAAATTATGGAATTCCTAATCACCACCCGAATCCCTGCCACGGCCGAAAACATATACAATACTTGGCTCAATAGTGCAGGGCACAGCAAGATGACAGGGGGCGAAGCTTCGATAACAAATAGGATCGGGGCCAAATTCACGGCCTGGGACGGCTATATCGAAGGAAAAAATATTGAATTGGAGCCCTATAAGCGGATACTTCAGCGCTGGCGGACTTCGCAGTTCGGGGAAGAAGAAGAAGATTCGCAATTGGAAATTTTGCTCCAGGAAGCCGACGGGGAAACCGAGCTGACCCTTATCCACACCCGTGTTCCGGAAAGCGGGGCGCACTACATTCAGGGATGGGACAATCATTATTTTCAGCCCATGAAAGCTTATTTTTTGAAGGCAGGATACAAACCTTGACCAATGACTTTGAAACTTGAGCCCATTCCAATGGCAATAGACCGCGCCAAGGAAGGCTATACCGGTGCCGATTGCTTGAAATTGCTCGATATGTGGGAAGACTACTATCCAAAAATCGGGTATCACCCACCATGGATAGGCTATTTTATAAAGCGCAACGGCCAAATCGTAGGGGCTTGTGGGTTTACCGGCCCGCCCAAAGAAAACAGGGTGGAGGTTTCTTATTGGACCTTTAAGGATTATGAAGGACAAGGCATTGCCACAGGGGCCTGTCAACATTTGGTAAGCCTTGCAAAAACCGCCGACCCCTCCATCGTCATCACGGCCAAAACGGAACCTTTCCGCAACGCCTCCACCAAAATCCTGGAACGGAACCATTTTGTGTTCAAGGGGGTGGTACAGGATCATGAGATCGGTGATGCATGGGAGTGGATTTTTAAGGAAAGATTGAGATAAAGGATGTGCTAAACCTGTCTCGTATAAATTTTATATCTTCAAGAACCTAACCAAAAGACCATTGAATGAAACCCGTTGCTTTTTCCGCCTTAGTGTTCGCCTGCCTGTTCCTGTTGACCTCCTGTGCCGATAGGTCTTCAAATACTACGATGGCCGATAAGCCCAGCCCCCAACAACTCGAAAAGCTGATAGGGGCCTCCTGTACTACCTGTCATGCCGATAATGGGGCAAGCAGGGCGCCTAGCCTGATCCATTTGGGCGCCATGAGCCCAAAGAGCATCGTTGCTTCCCTGAACACCGGAAAAATGCAGGCCCAAGGGGCGCTGTTGACGGAAGCTGAAAAAATAGGCATCGCCGAAATGCTTACAGGAAGGCCCTATACGACCGAAAAAATAGCCATCACATTTTGCGACGACAGGAGCCAGCCTTTGCAGCACGTAAAATACCTCGGATGGGGCGGCAACAAAGAGGGTACCGGTTCAATTTCTTCTGATATTGCCAAGTTGAGCAAAGACATGCTGCCCCAGCTGAAATTAAAATGGGCCTTTGGTTTTGATGGGGGCACCGTTACCCGGACCAAGCCAACGATCATAGGGGACTATATGGTTTTTGGCAGCCAGTTTGGGGAGGTCTATTGCCTCGATAAAGCCACGGGATGTGCCAAATGGATGTTCGAAGCCGATGCGAACATCCGTGGCGGAATTGCGGTCAGCGAGGATGTTGGGAACGGTATTCTGCTCTACTTCGCCGATTTTTCGGGCAACACCTATGCGCTTAATGCCGATGATGGCAGTCTGGTCTGGCGCAGCAACCTCAAAAACGACCCGAACAATGCCGTTACAGGAACCCCGGCTTATTTTGATGGAATAGTCTATGTGCCCTTCACTTCCATGGAAGTGGTCACTGCGGGGCAGGATTCTTATGAATGCTGCCGATCCTCGGGCCAGGTAGTGGCCGTGGAAGCAGCTACCGGTAAGGAAGTATGGCGGCATCGGGTGGTGGCGGAAGCCGCTACCGAACAGGGGGTGAACAAGGTGGGCGCCAAAAGGTACGGCCCTTCCGGTGCCCCGGTTTGGAGCAGCCCCACGGTCGATGCCAAGCGCGGCCTGCTCTACATCGGTACCGGGGAGAACAACTCCAATCCGCCAACAACGACTTCCGATGCCCTGCAAGCACTCGATCTAAAAACGGGGACCTTGAAATGGAATTTCCAGGCGACCAGCAAGGATGCCTATATCTCGGCCTGCACCGATGGCAATGCGGCCAACTGCCCCGAACCGGCCGGTCCGGATGTCGATTTTGGCATGGCGCCCATTCTCACCACCAGGGCCGACGGCAGGGAAGTCTTGGTGGTAGGGCAAAAATCGGGAGTGGTGCACTGTCTCGACCCTGATACGGGAATACCGATCTGGCAGCAACGTATCGGTAGGGGCGGGGCCCTAGGCGGAATCCATTGGGGCATGGCCACCGATGGTCGCATGGCCTATGCCGCCAATTCCGATTGGTTGGCTTTTGGGGGCGATTCCACGGTAACCGCGAATCCCGGGCTCTTCGCCCTTGACCTGATGACAGGGAAGGTGGTTTGGAAATCGACTTCCGATCCCAAGATCTGCGAAGGGAAGCAAGGATGTTACAATTCCAATTCAGCGGCCCCGACACTGATCCCGGGCGTGGTATTTGCGGGGGGGCTCGATGGCCATGCCAGGGCCTACGATGCCGAAAACGGGGCAGTGTTATGGGATTTTGACACGAAAACGACCTTTGAAACGGTCAACGGGGTGCCCGGCCAAGGGGGATCGATAGACGGTCCCGCGCCGGTGGTGGCCGATGGCATGGTATACTTTAACAGTGGTTACGCCCTTTTTGGTCAAATGCCGGGAAATGTGCTCTTGGCCTTTTCCGTGGAATAAATGTCCTTTCGATTTGTTCAATTGTTCTCGAACCGGTTCTTCATCAATTCTTCTTTGAACTGGGTGCCCAAGGCTACATTTATTACAACGGCATATCTGCCACAAAAATATTGGATTGGCAATCGCGGAGGGAATTCTTTGTGAAGTTGGCTAAAAAGACGGTCTGGGTTAAATTATTGATAAATCGGTCTTAATTTCTTCTTTCCTTACATCTTTTAGGCACTTTTCCCTCGTAAATTAGTCGAATCTTAATCAGGAACACCATGCGATTTCATACCAGAAAATGGGTAAGACCAGAAGATTTGAATGCCAATGGCACCCTTTTTGGCGGCCGAGTACTGGCCTGGGTCGATGAGGAAGCAGCCATTTACAGCATTATACAGCTTGAGAACAAGAAGGTGGTCACCAAGTATATGTCGGAAATTAACTTTATGAGTACGGCCCAGCAAGGCGATATCGTTGAAATCGGGATCGATGTGGTCAAATTTGGCAAGTCGTCCCTGACCTTAAAATGCGAGGTACGCAATAAAATGACCCATGAGACCATCGTTACGGTCGACCACATCATCATGGTCAACCTGGGAGACGATGGCAAGCCAAAGCCGCACGGGAAGTCGAAAATAGAGTATGTGAAGGATCGATTGGCTGCTGCCGAAAGCTAGGACTTCTGCATTTTTTGCGCCACCGCCTGCACTTCGTCCAATACCCTGAGGAGGTTGCCGCCCCATAATTGAGCGATTTCCGCTTCGGTATAACCCCTTTTCACTAGTTCCAAGGTTACATTGAATGTTTCGGAGGCATCGTTCCAGCCCTCAATACCGCCGCCGCCGTCGAAATCGGAGCTTATCCCCACATGATCGATGCCCATCACCTCCACCATATGGTCGATGTGGTCAACAAAATCCGCCACGTTCACCGCAGGTGGGGCATCTGGTCTGCCCGCTACCAATTGTTCGGCCAGCCCCCTTACCTTTGGGATGTTTTCCATAAACTCGTCTTGTTGCATCTCAGTGAGTGAAAAGAAGTCCTTCATTTCATACCAAGCCACTCCAATGGAATCGGCCACTTTTTTATAATAATCCTTCATATAGGCCGCTCTGGCATCATTTTTTTTGGTATCAAGATAGGCACCAAAGGCCACGGTCTGAACCACCCCGCCATTTTCCTTCATCAAAAGCAGTTGGTCGTCGTCCAAATTACGGCTATGGTCGCAAAGGGCCCGGGCCGAAGAGTGGGAAGCGATGATGGGCGCTTTGGTGAGGGCGATCATCTGTTGCATGGCTTCTTTGGAGGGGTGTGACACATCAATCATTATTCCCAATCTATTCATCTCTAAAACAGCAGATTTACCCAATTCACTTAAACCATTATGTAACCATATATCATCCGATTCTCCCGTATTTGAATCACTGAATTGGCTATGGCCATTATGGGCCAACGACATGTATCGGGCCCCCATTTCATGGTATTTTTCGATATCGCCCAAATCCTCACCAATGGGATAGGCGTTTTCGACCCCGATCATGGCCACTTTTTTACCCTTCGCAACAATGTTGCGCACATCTGCCGATGTTAGGGCAAGTTCTATTTGGTCGGGGGCTATTTCCTCGCACAGTCGATGGATGGCTTCGAATTTCGACAGGGCATTTTCCTTGGCTTTTGCGTAGGCCGCCGTATTGAGGGAGTCTTGGCCCGTGTACACGATGAACCAGGCCACATCGAGGCCGCCTTCCTTCATTTTGGGCAGGTTCACCTGGGTCTGCAAACGCTGGGTATAATTGATGCTATCGGTAAAGTTTTTCACGTTGATGTCGTCGTGGGTATCGATCGTGATGATGGCTTCATGGATTTGTCTGGCGCGTTCTTCTAGGGTTGCCTCAGGTTTTTTTTCGCTTTTTGCACAGGAAAATATCAATAAAGTCAACAAGAATAGACTGAAATGTTTCATAGGGGTCAAAATTATAGACCTACAAATAAAGCAATTTGACAACACTCTCAGGGCATCCGGTAACATTTTATTGTGCAGCCGGTATATATTAAAGAGTTTTAGGCTGATTTAAATATGGAAACTGAAGTATTGAACTTCAAAAAGTGTAAGAAAAATGTAGGAATTGATTTCTGCCCATGGTAACCCAAACCGATCCCCCATTGAAACCCAACGATATTTTTGCCCAACTTGCCCATATTCAGAATTTGCTCCAGGCATTTTCTTTTGAGACGCTGGAAGCGAACGATGCGGTTCAATTGAAAACTGCCTTCGATTCCTTTAAGTCCATTTTGGAATTGAAGACCAAAGGTCGAGTAGCGTTAGCACAATCAAATGATAATCCTACAGCGCTGCCCCGCAACCCTGAGTTGGCCAATCGGCTGATGGTGGAGCCTAAAACCGGTGAAGGCCTGTTCATCGCCCAGATAAGTCATGAAATCCGTACCCCGTTGAACGGCATTATCGGTTTTACCGACCTGTTGAAGGAAGATGATCTTAGTCCACCACAACGCGAAAAGGTCAATGCCATCGAATCTGCTTCCTACACGCTGATGGAAATCATCAACGAACTCCTCGAATATTCAAAACTTTCGGCCGGAATGGAACCTTTCGAATCGGTTCATTTTAGTTTCTATGCGTTGATACGCGATATCGTTTACCTCTGCAAGACCTTGATCGTAAACAAAAATGTGCATCTCGAGGTAGATATGGATCCCGCCATTCCTGAAGTATTAGTGGGCGATCCCACCAAATTATCCCAGGTATTGCTGAACTTGATAGGCAATGCCGTCAAATTTGTGGAGGAAGGGGAAATTACTTTAAAAATCATACTCGGAAAAAATCACGACGCCAAAATGGACATAGAATTTATGGTCGCCGACAATGGTATCGGGATTGACGAAGCACAATTGCCTTTCATTTTCGACGCCTTCCGACAAGTCAACCACCACAATTCCGATAGGTACGGAGGTACCGGACTTGGCCTTTCCATTGTAGAACAAATCATACAAAAGCAAGGGGGCGACATCAAAGTATCGAGCAACCTGGGCGAGGGTACCACCTTCAAATTTTATTTGCCATTTGAACTAGGCGAAAAGAACAAGTTGTCGAAGAAATCCAACAACATCAATCACCTTAAGGAAGGCGCCAAATTTGTCAAAGGCATGGGCATTCTGGTCTTTGAGGACAATTTGCTGAACCAGCGCCTTATTGAACAACGGCTCAAGATATGGGGCTGTAAGGCCTTTGTCACGGATAACTGCCAATACGGACTGAACATCTTGAACCGGCATCACATCGATGTGGTACTGATGGATCTACGTATGCCTGGCATGAGTGGTTTTGAAATCGCCCAGCGCATAAGGCATGTTCAAAACGAGACGATCCGCAAGGTGCCCATCATCGCACTTACCGCAGACTTTAGCATACAGGACAAAGAAAGTTCTGAAATGAACGGTATCAACGACTATATTTTGAAGCCCTATAGTCCGGATGAATTGTTGCTGAAATTGGTCAAATACATCAAGATTGGCAATGCCGATCAAGAGGTGGATGGTATAAAACTCATTACGGTTGAGGAAGTGGCCACCGTGGCAGGGGAATTTTCTTTGAACGCGGTTTTGGCAGACTGCATGGGCGAGATAGAACTGATGGAAGAACTGGTGCTGCTCTTCAAGCAGAATGTAGGGGAATTCATGACCGCAGCTTCGGAACATCTTCAAAAAGGCGACTTCAAGGCCCTTGAATTTGCCCTTCACAAGATAAAATCGGGATTGGCGATGATGCAAACCGACAATTTGCACAACATTGTGATACGGATGCACCAGTACAGCAGGGAAGGCCAAGATTTGACCTATCTGAACAAGCTATACCAAGAATTTTTGGAAGCCTATCCCCAAGTGGAACAGATGATAGATGAGGCCCTCTTCAAATTAAGAAAACCATAAGTAGATGGAAAAGCAGAAAACGATCTTATTCGCAGATGATGACGAATTGCTGGCCGCCTTACTCACCTTTCGGCTACAGAAGGGTGGTTATACGGTGATCTGGTGCCGTGATGGCAGGGAGGTAAAGGCGCAGTTGGCCAAGTTCATGCCCGATATGATCGTAAGCGATATCATGATGCCTTATTTCTCGGGCATCGAGTTGCTCGATTATGTGCGAAAGGAACTAGGTTCTGCAACACCGATTATCATTATATCCTCGGCGGGCAATGAGGAAAATGTGATGAGCGCTTTTGAATTGGGTGCCAATGACTTCATTTCAAAGCCGGTGAGTCCGGCTGAGCTCTTGATAAGGGTATCCAGGGAATTGAACAAAACCAAAGTTGGACATTAAATATACATATCATCCCATAGCATCGATCACCGCCCCGAAGCTTCATACAGACTTGCTTTGGGACTTAATCATGCTCTTTGTTTTGCTTTCCACGATTTATTTTGTTGCCATCTTTATATTCAAACATTTTATTTCCAAAGCGTCGAAAAGAACCGACCAGGTAAGAAAACGGCTGATGCCGATGGTGAGCGCCTTTCTCTTTCACGAGCAGAACGCGGCAACTTCTGAACAAATCGATTACGCCCATCTTAAAATGGAAATGCGTTCGCTTTTGAAAAACAAGTTTCACCAAAAAGTCCTGACCGGTATCTTGTTGGAACTCCGAATGGACCTGTCGGGCAGTTCCTTGGCAAAGTTATTCGTGCTGTACAAGGATCTGGATCTGCATCTTGTCGCCTATAAAAAACTCCGCAGCTGGCGTTGGGAAATAGTTTCCCACGGGATTTTGGAGCTTACAAAAATGGAGGTCGCCGAATCATATGGCTTCCTGACTAAATTTATCAATGACAAGCGTCCGACCATAAGAAAGCAGGCTGAAATCGCGGTGGTGACGCTAAGACCGGAAGGTCTCGACTATTTTTTGGACACTACAAGCTTTAAGATTTCCGAATGGCAACAACTAAAATTGCTCGAAGTGATCCGAACCCGGGAAGATTATCTACCGCCAAGATACAAGTCGTGGCTTACCTCCAAAAACAAATATGTGGTCTTGTTCGCCCTGCGGTTGATCAAACACTTCCATCAAAACGACGCCACTGCCTCCATTATTGAACTGGTAAAACACCGCAACAACCAAATTAAATTGGAAGCCATAGATTGTATCAGGACATTTCACATGACCCTTGCCCTGGAAACCTTAAAAACTGTTTTTTGGCGTTGCACTGCCGTTGTGAAGATTGCCATCCTCCAAGCAATTGGCAGTTTGGGCACCGATAAAGAATTGGATTTTTTGAACCTTATTGAAAAAAAGGAAGCCAATTTTACCGTCAGGAGCAAAGCCTTGAGCGCCATTAATTTGATCAGCCCCGAAAGCATTCTCCCGACCGACGGCATTCTTGATACGAGCAAATATGTGATTCCGGAAGACCTTGCTCCAAAAGATATCCAGGAAATGCCCGACGAATGGCTGTTCGAGGAACAATTTATCGATTCAGTGGAAAACGTCCCCGAAACGAAATCTGAAATTGAACCGGACATCAGTCCAATTACCGCAACGTTCAACCTCAACGAGATTGAAGTCTGCCGCCACGAAGAATTCCTGATCGGTGATCCCGAAGCTACTCAGGAAGTCCAGAAGATTGGCCCAGATGAAACCCATAAGATCGATTTCACCATCGATTTCCTACCCTATGTGGTCGCCGATGGGCAGGAAACACCTGTACCAGCCAAGTCGACTTCCGAACAACCTGTTGAATTTGAAGAAATCAAAAGTAAACCACCCATGAAACAGGCCGAAGAATTGCAAAAACCATTGCGGTTCGGCCTTAAGACGGAAGAACTCAACTTTGTGCCTTTGGTCGTCGCGGATGGCCATGCCGATGATATTGAATCGACTTCCGACGAATCGGCGCATATCGACGTAGGTGCAGATCGGCTCATGGATATGATGGTAGACTTTGAACTTATTAAGACAGAAGCGGTGGATAATCCTCCAAACCAGAAAGATTCCTATTTGTCATTGGAGGTCGACTATGAATTCATAGAGGTATTGCCGGAAGAAACCAACATCACCATGGCAATTACGGATTTGGATGTTGAATATGAAATTATATTGCCCTCATCCTTCGATGCCATGAACGATCTTGAGATCGATACCGGAATTTTGCCCAACGATGATTCCATCGCTGACCTGCAGTTGCCCGAATGGCTATTGAAACAATTGGGAAGTGACAACCCCATTGACCTAGGTGCGAGAGAAGAACGTTTGGAGGAAAATGAAGCGCCAACCGAACCCGTTAAAACGGTGGCCGATTGCCAAAAATTATTGATGCCCATTCCAGCAAGAAAAACATATGACAAGGAAGTGGAAGTACAAATGCACCTGCTGGAAGATATCGAGCTCTTCGGCGATACCAGGGAAATCGAACTGTTGAAGGAGTTGCTGGCAAACGCGGAACACCCCGTTGTAAAAGAGCGCATCGCTGATCTGTTGAGTCGTTTTTCTGAGCCTATGGCCGGTGAAATGCCTGCCGATTTTGAGCTGCTTGAGCTTGACAATCAAATGCCGAAGTTCAGCATTTTTTCCGAGTTGTTCCGGCACTCCGATACCGAATCAAAATTGATCCTCCTAAAGGAAATAGCCACAGTGGGCGATGAAAAGGAGGTTGCATTCCTAAAAGAATTGTCGGAAGATCCAGAACCCCAGATCCGCGAACTTGCGGCAAAGGCACTGCTGAAACTGGAAGCCCTAATGGCAGACAAACCCGATAAGAAAGTAGTGAAGTCCGATATTGGCACCAATGGCGTAGAAACGGTTTCAACCAATAACGATTTCGATCCCCTGATCAATGAAATGGAGGTCTGTTTTAACAGATCTCTGAACATTTTCGATATAGGCTTCGAAATGGCCTTGGCGGAGGAGCCGATGGAGGAAGACTGTAATCAAGTCGGACAGCAAGACGAGCCTGACGCATCGTTATGGAAGGTCATCAAGGTTTTTGCCCAAAAACTAATCGAGAAAACCTATGGATAGCGGCGTATTCGACATCATCCTGGAGTACATCAACATCGTTTTCTACGGGTTTACGATCTGCCTGTTCCTCATTTTCAGCACCATGGCCTATTTGGCGACACGTAGCTCGATCCATTACCGGCACAAGAACAGTTTTGGGGACATATCAAAGATCATGGCTTCCCCTTTGGCACCCAGCATCACCATTATTGCACCCGCTTATAACGAGGAGCTTACCATAGTACAGAATGTTCGATCCCTATTGTCGTTGCAGTATGTGAACTACGAAGTGATGATCGTCAACGATGGGAGCAAGGACAATACGTTGCAGCGGCTGATCGAGGTATACGATTTGGAAAAGATCGAACGCGATATCGATCCCGATTGGAAATCAAAACCTATCCGTGGCATATATAAATCAAGGCATCGTCCGTTTTCCAAACTAACCGTAATCGATAAGGAAAATGGGGGTAAATCGGACGCCTTGAATACAGGCATGCAACTTTCCGAGAATAAATACATAGGATGTATCGATGTTGATTGTTTACTGCTGCCCGATGCCCTGCTGCATGTGGTGAAGTCGTTTTTTCAAAGGTCAAAAAAAAGGGTAATTGCGGTAGGCGGGGTCATTCGCGTAGCGAATTCCTGTAGGATATCGGGGGGCCAATTGGAAGAAATTCGCCTGCCCAAGAATTGGCTGGCCAAGTTTCAACTCTTGGAATATACACGATCCTTTATTTTGGGCAGGATGGCCTGGGGCAAAATCGACAGCTTGTTGATCATCTCGGGCGCCTTTGGCTTTTTTGACCGGGAGATTGCAGTGGCGGTAGGGGGCTATGATACCGACACCGTGGGGGAGGACATGGAAATCGTTTTTAAGATGCGGCGTTATATGCATGACCGAAAAGAGGCCTATACCATTGAATTCATTCCAGATCCGCTGTGTTGGACCGAGGTCCCCGAAAGTATCAAGATATTGGTAAACCAAAGAGATCGATGGGCAAGGGGGAATGTGGAAACGCTGTATAAGCACCGCGATATGTTCTTCAATTCCAAATTCGGACGTTTGGGCCTTCTCAGCTATCCCTATTGGTTTTTCTATGAATGGATGGCCCCGATACTTGAATTCACCGGTTTGATCTCAGTATTCTTGTTCTATTATCTGGGCATACTCAACACAGACTTTTTTATTGCCCTATCGGTAATGGTCTATGCTTTCGCCATGATGTTTTCATTCTATGCCATCCTCTGGGAAGTTTATTCGTACAAACAATACAATAAAACAAAGGACATTTTGACCTTGATGCTCTTTGCTCTGATAGAACCCTTTGTTTTTCACCCCATAGTCTCATTTTCGGCCATACGGGGCAATTATAAGAAGCTTTTCGGACTGGAAGCAGGTTGGGGCGCCATAACACGTAAAGGATTTACCAAAGTTTAAGCGAATGAATACGAGCCATTTAGATAGGTATACCCTTAAGCACTATACCAGATTGATGATCTCTTTCTTTGGTTGTTTGGCCGTGCTCACTGTTTTTCAATATACCGTGCTTTATTTCAAAGGGGTGGTCGATACCATATTTGGTTCAAGTATTCTCATTGCCATGGTGCACCAAATCGGGTTTACTGCCATAGTGGGCATCATACTTACCTTCCCCTTCAATTTTTGGGAGAATTTCAGGCCGCGGTACGGTTTTGTGGTTACCATAGCGGTATTGATGCTACTCTTGATCATAGAAACCCTGTTGATAGCCTATTTTATCACAACCCTGGTTCCCTTGGGGTCGGATTTATTGGGGTATAGCCTCAGTGATATCAATATTACCCTTTCCAATTCGGGCGGTCAATCACTTTATGTTGTTTTTGCTGTGGCGGTCACTGCCGGCCTTTTCATCGGTTTTTATAAAATCACCTCCAAATTCTATCATCGGATCAGTAAAATGTATCCGTTTACCATCATCCTGTTCAGTCTTTTTGTAGCGACTTTGTTCAGTGAAGGGAAGCCGATCAACCAGAATAAGACGCAATATCTGGCAATCAACCTGTATCAAAGTACCACCGAAGACAACGCCTATGTGTCCGACGAGGAATTCCCATTGATCAAAAGACCGGAAATGCCGGATGTTTTGGGATCCTATTTTAACTTGAAGCAGGAAAAGCCCAACATCGTGTTCATCATGGTGGAAGGGCTGGGCCGGGATTTTGTTGGGGAAGGGGCCGAATATGGCGGATTTACCCCCTTCCTTGATTCATTGTCCACCAAATCGCTCTATTGGGAGAATTGCTTGAGCACCACGGGTAGAACTTTTGGCGTACTTCCGGGAATGTACGGTTCCCTGCCTTTCGGAAAAAGCGGTTTTATGGAATTGGACGAATATCCCAACAAACTGACCCTCTTCGGCATACTTAAGAACAATGGATACCACACCTCTTTTTATCAGGGCACCAATAGTACTTTCGATAATGTGGATCGTTTTTTACGTAGTGAGGAAGTCGATTTTGTGTTGGATAAATCTGGCTTCGGCAGCAATTTTAAATTGCAGGCCGAGGATGCGGCCGGATTCTCCTGGGGTTATCCGGATAAGGAGCTTTTTAAAAAGAGCATGAGCCTGCCCCGTGATGAAAACCAGCCAAGAATGGAAGTCTATATGACCATTAGCACCCATGAACCATTTGAACCTCCCAGTCCGGAATATTACAAGAAACGGGTAGGGGAATTTGTTGCAAAGGGCAACTATTCCTCGAAGATGAGGCGGGTCATTGAAAGGAACGATGGAGTGTTCGGCAGTCTTTTGTATACCGACGATGCCTTAAAATGGGTTTTTGAAGCGTATAAAAAGCAGCCCAATTATGTCAACACCATCTTCGTGGTCACTGGTGATCACAGGCTTATTCCCATACCTCAGCGCAATGCGTTGAGCCGTTTCCATGTGCCTCTGATTATTTATAGTCCATTGTTGAAGACGACAAGGAAGATGAGCTCAGTTTCCTCTCACTTCGATGTCGCGCCGACGCTTCTGGCCATGCTCGATAAGGCCTATACATTGAAAATGCCAAAAAAGGTGGCGTGGATGGGAGGGTCGTTGGATACCCAGGAAGCCTTCAGGTCTATTAAGGATATCCCGTTGATGCGAAATAAAAACGAATTGAAAGAATACATCAGCGGCACAAAGCTATATACCGATGGCGATGTGATGGAATTCGATGAAAATATGGATCTCAGTGCTTCGTTTGGGGGCAGTTCGAAAATGGAAAGTAAATTGGACAATTTTAAGGCCATGAACCAATATGTGACCACCAACAACAAGATTATACCCGATAGCCTGGCTATTTTCACCGAGGAGAAGACCACCTTCAAGGGTACCGAAATCGTATGGATCAACAGTGTGTACAACGGTCAAAACATAGATAAGGCCTATTTCAAGGCAAGGGACTTTGCCTTCGATAAAGACTATGAGAAGGCACTACTGCTCTGTCGCTACATCCTTTCGGAAAAACCTGGCCATATCGACACCAAAATATTGATGGGCAGGATCAATGCTTGGGAGGGTGCTCGCGAGAAATCGATCGAGATCCTGCGTGATTGTATAAAAATGAACCCCAACTACATCGATTCCTATTCGGCACTTTTCGATGTTTATTTTTGGGAAGGAAAAGATCAGGAGGCGATGGAACTTATCAAAACCGTACAACAGAACAGCTCTGATGTCAATGAAATCATTGACAAGATCGAGAGGGCCAAAAAGGAATATGGGAAACGAAAGAATACCGCTTCCATTCAAGAAATCAAAACCATTGAAACAGTGACCCATACGGTCGCCACCGACCATTGATGCGAAAAATACGACATCATATCATCATATTGTTCGGGATGCTCCTAACAGCGGCATCTGCCCAAGATCTAAATGATGATCTTGAGGCTGCCAGTGCCTATACCAAAGCGGAAGACCTTGCCTTCAATGGGGATATCGTCGCGGCCCGAGGTATTCTGGAATCGATCGATACAGATCGATCGGCCTACGTGGCATCCGGAGTGCTTTTGGCGCGGATCTATAGTTGGGAAGGCCGATATGACCAAGCTAGGGAACGCTTCAACAACATCACCTCCAATGACCGTGGGAATGCGGATGTTTGGATTGCCGCCATCAAGAACGAGCTCTATGCCAATAACGATGCCACTGCACTCGGCTTGTCGAATAAGGCGCTCTTTTACCTGAAAGAAAATGACGAGGTGACAAGGTTAAGGGCCCTTGCCCTAAAAAACATTGAGAACCATACCTATCCCGAATGGGATACCGAGGATGCGATCAAAGTTCCCAAGGCTCCCAATAAAACCGAAACCCGGTCTGAAGAGAAGGCCATTCTGGCCAAAAATGCCATGGATCCAACAGGAGCGGTCGTAGAGGGCGAATCGGATAAGGCGGATAAGGAAAAAACTGCCTCGCGCAACCGCGTGGCCATTGCCAATTCCTTTTCGATTTTCGATGCGGTCTATGACCCAATGGTATTTTCCAGCATTTCATATCGAAGGCAGACCAAATTGGGCAGTATCATTCCAC
>JBATHI010000057.1:0-5802 GCA_049666645.1 Flavobacteriaceae bacterium
AAATTACGGTGGAAGCTGGCGATTACGTGAAACAGGGCTCGCCATTGTTCAAAATTGCCAATTTGAATACCGTGTGGGCGGTTTTCGATGCCTACGAAAACCAAGTCTCCCTTCTTAAAGAAGGTCAGAATATCGAAATCGTCACCAAGGCCTATCCCAATAAAAAATTCGATGCCAAGATATCATTTATAGATCCTGTACTCAATTCAGCGAAAAGAACCATTTCGGTAAGGGCAGTATTGGATAACGCGCAAGGGCTGCTTAAACCCGGGATGTTCGTGCGCGGTTCAACGGGCGTTGCCTCGGAAATGAAGAATGGCAATATAATAATCCCAGAAAGTGCCGTACTCTGGACAGGAGAACGTTCGGTAGTCTATCTCAAGACCGACCCGAACGACCCAACCTTTGAAATGCGAGAAATTATTCTGGGCGATGCCATCGATGGCGGCTACGTTGTGCTATCCGGTTTGGAAATTGGGGAAGAAATTGTCACAAACGGCACTTTTACAGTGGATGCTGCCGCACAATTACGGGGTAAAAAATCGATGATGAATGAAGACGGTGGTAAGTCCATGACCGGGCATGAAGGGCATGATATGAAGAATTAATGCCTTTATTCCATGTAATTACAATCCCAATTATTTGAATCCTAAGTTGATTGGGTTTATCTTTTTATGCTTACAACCTTACCCCAATACCGCCTTTTCAGTGATAAATGGTTGATGGTAATGCCGCTTGCCCGTTGCTTTGTACAGCGCATTGGCCACAGCCGCAAAAATGGGCGGGAAAGTCGGTTCGCCTAAGCCGGTCGGGTCTATGTTGCTTTCAACGAAATGGACCTCGATTTCCTTGGGCGCCTCTGCCATCCGTATCATTCGGTATTTGTCGAAGTTGTTCTTTTCGGGCACCCCGTCCTTGAAGGTCAGTTCGCCATATAGTGCATTTCCGATCCCATCCACTATACCGCCTTCACAGAGATTGGCGGCCGCATCGGGGTTGATCACGATGCCGCAGTCGATGGCGCAGCTTACTTTGTCGATGATCGGCTTGTTATCCTCCCAACGCAGGTCCACCACTTGTGCCGCATAGGAGTTATGGCAAAAATAGGCGACAACCCCTCGGTTCAAATCGGCGTCGTTGGCACCCCAATTCGATTTTTCCCTCACCAACTTCAATACGCCCGCATACCGCGCCGCATCATAATCGTTTCGATCCCCAACGGGATTATTTTGTGCACGATCTAACAATTCCAATCGGAAATCGATGGGATCTTTCCCTACAGCTTCGGCAACCTCATCCAAAAAGGACTGCTCTGCACTCGCCATAAAGTTAGAACGTGGTGCCCTAAAGGAACCGATGGAGATATTGGAGTTGATCGTCCAGCTTTCGGCCAGATAATTGTCCACGGCCCCTGCGGGAAAACGGTCGGCATACAACGGACTTTCAGGGATACCGCCCGCATTGACGGAAATGGCCGTTAACTTGTTCCCTTTATCCAAGGAGGCCTTATAAGTGACCTGGTACATGGGGCGGTAGATACCACCGGTCATATCATCTTCGCGCGTATAGACCAGTTTCAGGGGCGCTTTCACCTTCTGGGAGATGAGGGCCGCTTCCACGGCCCAGTGCGCGTACGAACGGCGTCCGTAGCCGCCCCCAAGGCGGGTCATCTGGATGTCGATATCCTCAACGGGCAATCCCAACCTTTCGGATAAGGTATGTTCCGTGAGTTCGGCTTTTTGTAGTGGTCCCGACAGTACGGCGCGGTCTTCCGTCACCTCGGCAAAAAAGTTCATGGGCTCCATACAGTTATGGGCGAGGAAAGGACCCGTGTAAGTGCGTTCCACGACCTTGGCGGCATTCTTGAAAGCAGCTTCAGGGTTACCGTCCCTGCGCACCACTTCGGCTTTTTTGGAAGCCATTTCCGCCATCAATTTTTTGTGGCTTTCCGTACTTTCCAAACCTGAAGGAATGGTCAAGGTCTGTTGCGAACCGCCGTAGGGAAGCCTTTCTTCGGTATAGGTTTCAAAGGGTTCCCAGAACACCTGTATCGCCTTTTTTGCCTGCATGACTTCCCATGTTGAATTGCCGATAATGGCAACCACTTCCAGAAAAGTACAGGTATCGAAATGCTGCCTTACATAGTCATCTTCGAGCACTTTCAATGCAAAAACATCTTGAATGCCGGGCATAGCCTTGCATACCACCCCATCGAACGATTTGAGTTTCAAGCCAAAAGCGGGGGGATGTACGATCATGGCGATAAGCATGCCCTCACGATCGGTGTCTATCCCGAACAACGGCTTGCCTGTGACGATTTTTGGCCCATCCACGTTCTGGCGTGAGGTACCGATGATTTTGAAGTCGCTTTTGTCTTTGAGTTGCACTTGTTCGGGAACCGGGATTTTCGAAGCGGCTGAGGCCATTTCCCCGTATCCAGCCGATTTTCCACTTGAAGTATGCTGCAGTTCCCCGGCATGGGTCGAAATTTCTTCAACGGGTACCTGCCACGCTTGGGCAGCGGCTTCCCTGAGCATTTGCCTTGCGGTGGCGCCGGCCATGCGAAGGCTTTCCCAACCTTGCCGGATGGCCTGGCTGCCCCCGATAAATTGGCGTTTAAATACCTTGGTATCGAGCGGTGCTTGTTCCACGATGACGTCTTTCCAATCGATGTCGAGTTCCTCGGCGACGATCATGGGCATCGAAGTCTTCACGTTCTGGCCGCCCTCGGGATTGGGCGACATGATGGTGACCAAGCCGTTGTCTCCTATCTTCAAATAGCCGTTGAGCTTGAACCATTCTTTGGGCATTTGATCGGTGGCCATTTGATCGCCCTGTTCTGGCCTGCAAGAATTTAATATGCTAAAACCAAGGACTAGTCCACCACTGGCCAAACTCGAGTTTTTGATAAAGGCACGCCGACCCATATGTGTTTTTATACTTGCCATCTTGGTAGTAGCCTAGGTGTTTGAATTATGCATTATCGATTTTGGCCACGGTCTTGATCGCCTTTTTGATCCTTGTATAGGTGCCACAGCGGCAGATATTTCCGTTCATGGCCGCATCGATTTCTACATCCGTGGGATTTGGATTGCTATTCAAAAAAGCGGATGCCGTCATAATCTGGCCCGCCTGGCAATAACCGCATTGGGGCACATCGATTTCGAGCCATGCCTGCTGTACAGGGTGGTCGCCTTTTTCCGAGAGCCCCTCGATGGTCGTGATCTCTTTTTCCCCTACGGCCGAAATCGGGAGTTGGCAGGAGCGTACCGCAGTACCGTCGAGATGCACGGTACAGGCACCGCACTGTGCTATGCCACATCCATATTTGGTGCCGACCAATTTGAGATGGTCGCGCAATACCCAGAGCATGGGGGTGGTTCCGTCCAGTTCCAGTTCCTCCTTTTTACCGTTTATTTTCAAGGTGAAATTTGCCATAATGAAAATATGATTTTATGTTGTTGGATTCTCTAAATGGTTCAAGGTTAACCAACCAGCTGTTTTTCGGAGGTAAACGGCTGATGATAATATCGCGTACCCGTAGCTTTATACAGGGCATTTGCCAAAGCCGCCATGGCGGGCGGAAGTCCGGGTTCCCCTAAACCCGTTGGATCGATTTCATTTTCAACGAAAAATACTTCTATCTCTTCAGGTACCTGTGAATGGCGTATTAACTGGTAGTTGTCGAAATTCATTTGATCGGGTCTCCCGTTCTCAAAAGTCAACTGGCTGTACATGGAATGTCCTATCCCGTCGATCACGCCTCCTTCCAGAATATTTTTGGCGGCATCCCTGTTGATGACGATGCCGCAATCGGCGGCACACCAAACTTTTTTGATCTTGGGTTGATCATTCTCCATCACCATGTCAAAGACTTCCGCCACATAGGTGGAATGGCAAAAGTATGCGGCCACCCCTCGGTGCACCCCAGGCTGTGGCGTACCCCAGTTGGCCTTTTCTTTGATCAATTTCAAAACGCCGGCATAACGTTCTGCTTCATACTCGTATTTTTCGCCAACCGGATTTTTAATGGCGCGATCGAACAATTCCAAACGGAAATCTATCGGGTCTTTACCGGCCAATTCCGCAACCTCGTCCAAAAACGATTGCTCGGCCCCTGCAGTGAAGTTGGATCTGGGGGCCCGCCATGCCCCGGTGGTTATATTGGTGGGCGCCTTGATTTTTTCGGCAGAATAATTTTCCACGGCTCCAGCAGGGAAGCGGTTCGGGAAGATAGGGCCTTCCGGTAATCCCGCTCCTTTGACCGTAAAGGCAATCAGGTTGTTGTTCTCATCCAGTCCGGCTTTATAGATCGACCTGTACGTGGGTCTATAGGTGCCTTGGGTCATATCATCCTCCCTGGTATAAATGAGTTTTACGGGCGCCCCTATTTTTTTGGAGATGGCGGCTGCCTCCACCCCAAAGTGGACATATAACCTTCTTCCGAACCCTCCTCCGATCCGGGTCATGTTCACCGTAATGTTCTCAATGGGCATCCCCAATAATTTAGAAACGGAGCCCTCAAGCGCTTCCGGTGTCTGCGTTGGCCCAATAAGTTCTGCGGAATCGTCGGTGACGTTCGCGAAAAAATTCATAGGCTCCAGGGTGTTATGGGCAATAAATGGCGCACTATAGGTGCGTTCAATGACCTTAGCGGCCTTTTTGAAGGCGGCCTCAGGATTGCCATCTATCCTGCTCTCCTCGACTTCACCTGAAACCAGGGCCTGCTCCAGTCTTTTCAAGTGCATATTGGAATTTTCCAATTCGCTGACGGTTTCCCAATTGGCCTTAATGGCTTTTTTTGCCTGCATCAGTTCCCATGTGGAATCCCCTACGATGGCAATGAGCTGCAAAAATCCTTTTTCGTCGAACCCGCCTCCGCCTTCAAAAGAAGTATCCACTATGAAGGCATCCTTAACTCCTGGCATATTTTTGATCTCCTCCACATTGAAATCCTTTACCTTCATGCCAAAAGCTGGTGGGTGCTGTATCATGGCCAAATGCATGCCTTCCCTATGGAAGTCCAACCCAAACAACGGTTGGCCAGTGACTATTTTCTTGCCATCTACGTTCTTTTTGCTCGTTCCTATGATTTTGAAATCCTTGATGCCTTTCAGTTCTACTTCTTCGGGGATTTGAATGCCCACGGCCTTTGAAGCTATTTCCCCATAGGAAATGGTACGATCCCCGTTCAATTCTTTGATGACGCCCTCGCTCGCCGTAACATCCGAAGCCGCAAGGCCCCATTCTTTGGCGGCCGCTTCCAACAGCATTCTTCTGCCAGTGGCCCCGGCCATGCGCAAGGCGTTCCAGCTGAGGCGTATGGAAAGGCTGCCGCCGGCAAACTGGTTTTGATACCATCCGGTGTTCAGGGGCGCCTGTTCAACCACCACATTCTCCCAAGGCACATCCAATTCCTCGGCCACGATCATGGGCATGGAGGTCCTTACATTTTGGCCAATTTCCGGATTGGGAGAGTAAATGGTCACCATGCCGGTGTCGCCGATTTTGATATATCCGTTGATCTCGAACCATTCGTTTGGAATCGCTACCCCCGGTTCCGGCGCAGGTTCCCCGGGCTTACAGGCATTAAGCCAGCTAAATCCGATGAGCATGCCCCCACCTGCTGCAGTGGATACTTTAATAAATGAACGCCTGTTATATTGGGTTTTGATCTTTGTCATGATGTTTTGTTTAATGGGTTGAAGCGATTTTTATTGCCTTTTTGATCCTGGTGTACGTGCCGCATCGGCAGATATTGCCGTTCATGGCAGTTTCGATTTCGGAATCGGAGGGATTGGG
>JBATHI010000058.1:0-9758 GCA_049666645.1 Flavobacteriaceae bacterium
ACAGAATGGATTTTGTTTTTAAGTTGAGTTCTTCCTTCGTTTGGTATAGTTCTTTGGATATGGCCAAGCTTTTGTCATAATCACCAAGATCATGATATACCTGTGACTGCATCAGCAAATAATTGAGAATATCGAGCGAGTCTTTTTGCTTATTGGCCTCAACCAGATAAATATTAACCTTATCCAACCAATCATAGGCGGAATTTTCCCTATAGCGGTTATGGGTACCGAAGAAAAAGTCGAGACGTTTTTCGGAATTGGATTGTTGTTGAAAGGTCCTAAAAACACTTTCCGTTGAAGTACCCGATTCCTGTGATCTGGTCGAAACAGTGGTTACGACCAAAAGCAGAACGGAAATTATCTTGAAAAGTAAATTTTTCATATTGCGTTGTCATCGCTGCAACAGTACGGTCACAACCATGCGGATTAACCAAAAGCCGTTATCGGCCTTTTCGGGCCGTATGGTTTAAATGTTTCAAAAATATCGTATTCACCCCGAATCATTTTATAATTGTTGTGTAACAACCCATTTCTGTGGTGAAAAGTGCTTATTTGAAGAAAGTGCGATTTTGAATGAACAAAAAGTGCATTTTATCGATCAGGTCCTGTTGGTTAGTCACTGCGGAAGTATTGATAATTCGTCTAAAAACAACCTTTGAAGAATCGGATGGGTGGTTCATCGATAAAAATTAAAACGCCCTAAGCGTTTCAAAAATTCCCTTATGGATAGTCATCGTATTCGGCCAAAGGCGCGTGGAAGCAACACTCCCTTTTTGGACACGAATCACAACATCAAGAGTTCATGGCCGAAATAATGAATTCCTTGAATTCCTTTGAAATTGGAATCAACGTTTTGTTGATCAAAATATCCTTTGAATTGATAGCTTCGATGTGGTCTACGTTAACAATATAGGATTTATGTGCCCGGTAAAATTTATTCTTGGGCAGCTTTTCCAAGTAATCCTTCAAGGGAGATCTTACCAAGAATTTTTTGTCGACGGTGTTCACTTCCAAATATACGTTGTCTGCTTTGATAAATTGAATATCCCCAAACTGGATCCTATAATACAGATGTTGTTTTTTTACAAAGATGGAATCCTTTAATATCGAGTTGGATACTGCTATGTCTTCTTCGTCCATGGCATCGCCACCAGACGTTTTTGCGTTGGAGCTAAAGTTGGAAAGGGCTATTTCAATGGAAGTGTACAGATCTTGTTGTTCAAACGGCTTTACCAAATACCCATTGGGTTTCACCGTTTTGGCATTCTCCACGGTGGCCCGGTCCGAATTTGAGGTCACAAAAATAAATGGGATGTTATAATTTTCCCGAATGTGCTTGCCCAAATCAATGCCGGTCTTATCCGAAGCAAGGATAATATCGATCAGCACCAAGTCTACTTCCTGTGTCTTCAACACCTCTTCGGCCTGTTCGTAGACAATTACGTTGTCCACGATTTCATATCCGATTTCCTCCAGCATCGATTGCATGTCATCGGCAATGATCACGTTATCTTCTACGATAAGTATTCTAATGGGTTGTTCCAAAATTCGTATGGTTTTGTTTAATCCTAATCAAAATTACAAAAATTTATGATAACTCATCAACATCAAAATAGCCAACAAGAAAGTACTCAAGGCCAATTTCTTCAGCTCAGGGTCGAAAACTTCTGGCCTATCGATGTTTACTACCCTTTTGATATGCAAGAAAATCGGAACGAAAGCCAACAAGGGTAAATATTGGTACATGTGTTTCGCCGTCAACAACAAAAAAATAAGGGTTGCAAAAAAGGCAGAGCACAATAGTGCATAGTGATATCGTTTCGCTTTTCCCGGCCCAATCAAGACCACAAGGGTATTTTTGGCGGCTTTTTTATCAGAGGCATAGTCGCGCATATTGTTCAGGTTGAGCACGGCCGTACTCAGCGTGCCAATTGCAATTGCAGGCAAAAGTGCGGCAAGGGTCAAAAATTTTGTGTAGAGGAACATACTGCCCAAAACGGCCAATAAACCAAAAAAAAGAAATACGAAGAGGTCGCCGAAACCTTTGTAGCCATAGGCCGAATTTCCGACCGTGTATTTAATGGAGGCCCAAATACTGATGATTCCAAGCAAAAAAAACAACAGCAGTAAAACGAAGTCCTTGAAACCGAAGGCGACATATATCAGTGTCACGATCAATATCAGGTTGATCACAACGCTGATCACTATGCCAGACTTCATCTCGGTTCGTGATAGCTGTCCACTTTGCAACATCCGGGCCGGGCCTACCCTATCCGCGTTGTCGGTACCTTTTACCCCATCGCCATAATCGTTGGCAAAATTGGAGGTCACTTGAAATCCAATAGTAGTGCAAAGGGCCAACAATAAAATAATGATGTCGTTTTTGCCGTATAGATTGGCCATTGCCGTGCCTGTGATGATACCGGAAACGGAAAGAGGAAGGGTTCTTAACCTAGCCGCTGAAAGCCAAGCCTTGATTTTTGACACTAAAAAGGATCTTCGATTTGAATGCGCTTGCCGTCTTTGTAGGAAGCCACAAAAGCATCTTTAAACCCAATATCGACCAATTGTTTCCTAAATCGCTGGGCCTCCTGAAGGGTTTCAAAATTTCCAAGGGAATAGGAGTAAAAAGGGTTGGTTTTAACGAACATCGTATTCGTTAACGCTTCCGAGGCAAGGGTCATGTTATTGTCGACAAATGATTTCACCTGTACCGAGTATATCTTTTCCTTTTGAAGGAATTCCTTGGCCAAGTAAAACTCTTTGACCAAGCTCAGCTCCTCATTTTGCTGCTTCAGATTGTCGATGCGCGATTTAATGGCATCCAAACTGTCAAGGGAGACCAACAGGTTGCTGGGCTGTTCATATTTATTGGAACTGCTCAATCCTGCCGTAAATGAGGTTATTGCCAAGGTACCGATGAGAAATAGACCTGTTATCCCTGCCAAGACATTGCGCTGAATTTTACTGCGCTTCAATTCCTTGTTCTTGAATTTTATCTGATCTAAAAGCCGTTCATTGATGATCTGGGCCTTATCGATGTCTTTGTGCAATTCCAGCAAATCGCTTTCTTCTATAAATGGCATGTGCAGTGCGTTTTAGGGGATGGTTATCTCGCTAAAGTTAACCAAAAACTTAGTAATGTTAATTAAAAAAAGTCCAATTGTTGCAAAAATAGGTTTTTTCGTGGTTTATCTGCGATAAAACGCTGTTAAAAATAGGCATAGACTTGATATTCATCGGTTTAGCTATGCTTCTGAAAGCAGGTATATGCCATCATTTTTAATGTCGATCTTCCTGGCCTTATAGAGGGTCCCTATCCCTTTTTTGAACATTTTCTTACTCATTTCCAATTGCTTGGTGATCTCTTTTGGATCCGATTTATCGTGCAATGGTAAAAATCCACCGTGATGCTTTAAGGTTGCATAGATCTTATCGGCGGCAGGCTCCAAAACATTCTGGCCTAGAGGTTCTAAGCTGATGTCTATTTTGTTATCTGGCCGAATGGTTTTTACGTAGCCCTTCAATCTGTTCCCTACCGCAATCCTTTTAAAAATTTCATTTGAATATACCAATCCCCTATGCTTATCATTGATGATGACCTCCCAACCCAAATCGGTTAATCGTGTGACCATAAGATCCACCTCTTCCCAGGGCTTTACCGTGAGGTTATCGTTGTTCAGAAAACGGTCGATCTTGTTCGATCCCACCAGACGGAAGGATTGCTCATCCATGTAGCAATGGACCACATACCATTGCCCTTCCTTCATCTTATCGCGTTGTTCCCTGAAAGGCACAAAAAGATGTTTCTCCAGGCCCCAATCCAGAAATGCCCCGATTTTATTCACCTCGATCACCTTCAAAAATCCAAAGGTATTCCTTCTCACAAAAGGTGTCAAGGTGGTTGCCACTGGTCTTTCTTCATGGTCTAAATAACAGAAGACGTTCAGCTTGTCGCCTATCTCAAATATTTTGGGCACATACTTGTTGGGCAGTAAAATCTCCGCCCCTGTTTCACTCGACAAAAACAGCCCTACACTAGTGTCCCTAACGATTTCAAGGGTATTATAATTTCCAAGTTCGATCATTTGACAAAGGTAATCCTAAAATAAAAGGAAAAACAAAAATTGACCATACCAGTTCATTTGGTCGTTTTCATGGGATGAACGCCAAATTGGCAACTTTCCGATCCGAAAAACCTATTGGTCATAAAAAAGACCATTCAAATCCTGAATGGCCTTTCATGAAGTGTTAACCCCTTTTATTTATAAACAGAAGCTTTTTTGAAGTGCTTGCATAGCATGTAGTATACCACTGCCCTGTGTTTGTTTCTGTTTGAAGAACCATATTTTTCCATTACGGTTTTAACTGCGGACATCAATTCGGGACCCTCTTTTAGTCCCAATTTCTTGATGAGGTAATTTTTCTTTACGGTCTCCAATTCCTTATCATCGGAGCCGGATACTTTGGAAGCATCCGCATTGTAAATGGCAGGACCTAAGCCGACCGCAACTTTGGTAAGCAATGCCATATCAGCGGCCTCTCCAAATTTAGCTTTGATATCTTCGGCATACTGCTTGATCAAATCGTCTCTTTTACTCATAATATTTAAGGTATTAAGGGTTAATGTTCACCTCAAACGAAGATATAAAATCAAAATAAGCAAGCAAAATTTTATTGTTCAATAATCTAGGTGTTTTAATTTCAAGGAGTTGTGGTTGCGGGGAAGGGGAATAAAAATGGTCCAATGTGCTTTCCAATTCCTTTGCCCCGGATACGACTTGATACCCCAAGCCGTGCATTTCGCACAATTGCGATGCGTCCAGCCCGTGTGTTGTTTCGAAGAATGTCTCGAATTTTTCAGTATCCTCTTTTCCCGGTAAGATCCTGAAAATGCCCCCACCCCCGTTATTGACCAAGATGATGCGGAAGTCGGGGCGTATATATTTGTTCCATAGGGCATTGCCATCGTAAAAAAAACTTAGATCGCCGGTTATCAACAAGGTAGGTTCCTTACAATGATATGCGGCCCCTATTGCCGTGGAGGTACTGCCATCGATGCCACTTGTGCCCCTATTCGAAAACACCCTTAAGGAAGGATGCAACTTAAACAGTTGTGCATAGCGCACGGTCGAACTATTGGATAGTTGCAATTGTAGGTTTTCGGGAATGCCTTTCAGGACCTGATGAAATGCGAGCAGGTCGGAAAAAGGAATTTGTTTCAAATAAGCGTCCCGCTTCGATTCCCCTTCAATTTTAATGCTGTTCCAGTACTTGAAATAATCACCTTTTCCCGCAGCCGTGAACTGGAAAAGACCTTTAAAAAATGCATTGGCACTGCATTTAAAATGATGGGATAGACAGAAATAAGTGTCGAAAGCCCGCAAACAATCGATGTGCCAATGGTGTTTCGGCCCATATTGACGCAAAAAGGCCTTTATTTTTTTGGAGACGACCATCCCTCCAAAGGTGACCAAAACATCGGGTCGCAGTTTTTCAAATAGTTCGTCTTTTAATTCCGATTTTTCCATAGGGGCAATGATACTATCGATGCTCGGAAAAAAATCGGGATGGTGGAGGTTTGAGGTCGTTTCGGTAAATACCACTACCGTAGGGTCTTTGGCAAGTATTTCCATTAAGGCATGATCGGTAGTATTGGGTGGGTTGACCCCAACCAGTACCATTTTCTTGGAGGCGGCGTTCCATATCCCTGCAAAAGTTTCAAATTCCGTTGAAGCATCGATCTTTTCACTTTCCAAGGGCATGACCATGGGTTCAATTTCGGTATCACTTTTGAAACCATAGAGCGGCTCTTCGAATGGCACGTTGATATGTATTGGCAATGCCAAGGTCAATAATACTTCAAAAGCAGTATTCAACTCGTCATCATTGTAGTGCTGTACCTCCTTTTGTGCAATGGCAAGGCTCTTATTTTCGAGCCATTTTGGCCTGTATTGCTTTATTCTATCCAATGCATGGACCAGATCTTGTTTCAAATTCGCCGAATAGCCGATATGACGATCAAAAACATGATCTTGCCGTATGGTTTGTCCGTCGCCCACATCGATCTTATATTCAGGACGATCCGCCGAAATCACCACCAATGGTATTTGACTGTAATAGGCTTCGGCAATGGCTGGATAATAGTTCAATAACGCGCTGCCCGAGGTACACAATAAGGCCACCGGCTCACGCAAGAATTGGGCCATGCCCATTCCAAAGAACGCGGCGCAACGCTCATCAACAATACTCATACAATTGAAATAGGGATCTTCTGAAAAACCGATGATCAAAGGGGCATTTCGAGATCCAGGGGATATTACAACATTTTTAATCCCCCTTGCCTTGCAATGCAGAACGACGGTTCGCGCAGAGGGAATACTGGAGTGCTTCATCACTACAAAAATACGAAGCAAAGTGCTGCCAACCCAATCTTGGACAAAAAACTATGCTTCATATAGCACTTCGAGCATGGTAAGGCTTTTGTTGACCGTTTCCTCCCATTCCATTTCGGGATTCGAATCTTTGGTAATTCCGCCACCGACATAAATGATGGCCTCATTCAAGGTCAATTGCATACAGCGCAGGTTCACGTATAGCGCGGTCATCGGCAGGAGCGATCGATAGGCCCTGTTTTCAATATTTTTTCCATTGGGTGCCCTACTTTTTTCCTGCAACATGTTAAGTTCCCCCAAATAACCCGTGTAGTAGGCCCGGTCATGGGCTTCGTTCTGTAGGATGAACTTTTTGGCTTCCTCCAAGGGCAGGCCACATACGGCAGGTGTTGGATGCATTGCCTGGATCAATTCCTTCAGGTCTTCGCTGAGGCGGCCGGTAATTTTGGTTCTCAGATGCCATAAATTGCCCGCCAGTACCGATTCCAAACCAAAGATTTTCAAATCCGTCACCTTATCCGCCAATACCTTTTTGATATATTCGGTGACCATGGCCTGTTCTTCAAGTTCCTTCCTGCCCCAATCCGGTTTTTCCCGCCCTACGGCTATTTGGGTCCCTGCCAATGACATTGTGGTGAAACTGTCATTTTGTAACTGCAGTAATATCTCGGGGGTAGCGCCCAACCACATGCCGATTTTTGGATGAAACCATAAATAACAAAAGGCCGAGGCATAACGATCTATCAATGTTAGAAAGAGTTGGAGGGGTGAGGTCGAATGTGACACTTTGAGCGATCTGGAAAGCACCAGTTTTTCGATGATCCCTCCATCAATGACAGACTTTGCCTTGTTGACCAACGCGATATGGGCCGCCCTATAACCGTCCTGTTCATAATGTTTGGTTTTCGATAACGGGATTGCCCGAAATTTTGAAGGTTGACCTATGCTGATTTTTTCGTCCAAGGGCATCAAAACAGCGGGACACTTCACATCAAACGGAGCGAACACAAAACCACTTTCGGAATAATCGGTCACGAAATTCAGCGCGTCGTCGTACTGCAGAATAGCATGCACTTTATTTTCATTGGGCTTTCGATAAAGTACAAAAGGAAGTTGTTTGGCCAATTGGACTTCCAATTTTTCCAGAAATGTGTCCGACATTTTATTTTTTCGGTAAAGATATGGTAGTGAGTTTGCAGACCGAAACGAGGTTGTTTTCAGCATCGGTTATTTTGATATCCCATAATTGGGTGGTGCGGCCTCTATGTAAAATGATCGCCTTTGCAAAAACCTCCCCCTCCTTTACGCTGCGAATATGGTTGGCAGCAATTTCAATGCCCCTTATCGTTTGGTGCGCCGCATCCAAAAAAATATAGGATGCCATACTGCCGACACTCTCTGCCAAGGCCACCATGGCCCCTCCATGTAGCACCCCATCGGGCTGATGTACCTTAGCATTCACCGGCATCTTGCCGACCAAATAATTTTCGCCCACCTCAACATACTCGATCGACAAGGTCTCCATCAATGTATTTTGGGAAGAATTGTTGCAGACCGCCAGAATTTTCTCTTGAATTTCATTCATGTATTCATTTTTTTGTAAAATTAGGCATTCCCTAAAAAACCAAAGCACTTATCTTTGGTTGGGCCTATCGATCTGAATTTATGAAATCGAAAGGTAATATCAAACCATCCTTCGAAATCCTAATTGTTAAATGGGACGCCATTCGATCATGAAAAACTCGGAACATCAGGTAAGCTACCGAACTACCAATACGTATTCTACCTTGAATGACCTAACCCCGGCAACTGAGAATGTTTGGGTGGTATTTCACGGCATCGGTTATCTGAGCCGTTATTTCATCAGGTATTTTGACAGCCTGCCGACATCTGCAAATTATATAATTGCCCCACAGGCTCCTTCCAAATATTACCTGAACCATGACTATAGAAATGTAGGCGCCAGTTGGCTTACCAAGGAAAACACGGTTGTGGAGACCAGGAACGATCTGGCATACCTCGAAGCCGTTATGGAGCAAGAAAATATCCCTGGTCGCTGCAGGCTGATTGTTTTGGGCTTCTCGCAGGGGGTTTCCATCGCCATGCGATGGTTGGCCCAGCGCAAGTTGTCTTGCCATCACTTGGTTCTTTTTGCCGGTGGTATTCCGAATGAACTCCAAGCCTCGGACTTCGCCTTTCTGATGGAAGCCAAGGGAAAAATCACCTCAGTAGTTGGGGATTCCGATGAATTTTTTACCCCGGAACGGCGCAATGGGGAAATGGAAAAACTGCAGCGATTGTTTCATGGGAAGGCAAAATCGGTCGTTTTTAAAGGCGGCCATACCATGTGCAAAGAACTTTTATCTACATTGATCTGATGGAATTAGGAGTGACTTTGGAGAACGACCATGTAAGGTTATCTCCCCTAAATTTGGACAACTACGAAAAGCTCCTAACGGTTGCCGCCCAAGACCGATTGGTGCAATACTCCCCCTCCGACATTGCAACGCCCAAGGGCCTAAAAGCATACGTTGAAATGGCGTTGGCCCACCAAAGGGAGAAAACCGCCCTGCCGTTCATCGTTTATGACAAACGCAGTCGTTGCCATGCCGGTTCAACAAGATTTCTGAACATTGGATGGCAAAACAAGGTGCTCGAGATCGGATCTACATGGATTGGAAGGGAGTTTCAGGGCACGGGGCTAAACACCCAGATGAAATTATTGATGATAGCCCACGCTTTTGGTGCAATGGGTTTTGAAAAAGTGGAATTCCGGATCGATGAGCGAAACGTTCGCTCCCGCAGGGCCGTGGAAAAATTGGGAGCCGTATTGGAAGGTATATTGAGGCAAAATGTCTATTTATTGGATGGTTTCAAACGAAATACCTGCTGCTACGGAATCTTAAAAGAAGAATGGAAGGGAAAGGCATCCGCGAAATAAAATTTGCTTAATGCTTCAAATTGCACTAATAAGTTTGTTGGTCAGGGATTACGATGAAGCCATTGCTTTTTTATGCAGAAATTGGGTGTTGAGCTCATGGAAAATACCCTCTTGAACCCAACAAAGCGTTGGATGTTCGTAAAGCCCAAAGACAGCGTTGGGGCAGTGTTACTATCGGCCAAGGTGGCCAGTGATTATCAATTAGGGGCTATAGGTAATCGGAGGGGGGCCGGGTTTTTCTTTTCCTGCACACCGATATCTTTGGGAGTGGTCGACGATCAGTGTTCGGCCGCTACCTTATCATTTTCGTAGTAAATGATTTTTCTTGAGATATATGCATTTTCAGGCTTGATGATTTGCTTCACCCAGTTACCCGTTTTTTCATTATCGAATTGGTAAACGAATTCCTTTACCGCGGTTTG
>JBATHI010000059.1:0-8762 GCA_049666645.1 Flavobacteriaceae bacterium
CACCAGAACATGCCGAATTGGAAGCTACCATCTTTCACGAAGAAGGCAGCAAGGATGGGCAAAGATTATCGGAAAGTATGATCAAAACCCTCGGGAAAGGGAATGTCGCCATAAAGTCGGCAGCGACATATTCATCGGTTTTTACGGACACCCAAAACATTTTGTTCGCCAAGAATATGTTGCCAAGCTTGATTTATATCGAATTTGGCAAAAAGCCAAGCAATAATCCCACATTGAAGGTCACCTCAAATAAGAAAAATCTGGCTGACTTGATTGCCAATGGCATCTTTACCGATTATTCCAAACTTGATTTCCAGGATAATGACTAAAAAACAAGGCGGGAGTACCGATCAACGCGATAACCGCTACGCCATGATGCATGGGATGGGAAGGTATATTGGTTTTTTCTTTTTGTTGCTCGCTTTTTCGATGTGCAATTGGGCCAATGCCCAAAACAGCTTGATACGGGTGAAGGCGGAGAAAGGTGACGGAATCCTATCCTTATTGAGAAAGCAAGGGGTCAACCCTTATGAAAGCTACAATGAGTTTATCGCCCTCAACGCGGATAATCTACGCGATAGCATCCATTTATACGAAGGACGCGACTACAAAATTCCAATGGTAAAGTTAGATAGCCTCCCGGCAGCCGATTCGGTTCCTGCCAAGTCCGATGTCGGGCTTAAGAAGAATGAATTGTCATTGCCCATCTTCGGAGAGCAGCATGCCTTGGTTACCATGAAAAGCGAGCGCCTTAAGGGCAATGTTTATTATCTCATTTCCGGCCATGGCGGTCCGGATCCCGGCGCGATGGCGAATTATGCCGGAAAGGCGATATCGGAGGATGAATACGCCTATGATGTCACCCTTCGGTTGGCCAAGGAACTCCTCTCACACGGGGCTTCGGTTTATGTGATCATCAGGGACGGGAACGACGGCATCCGGGATGAACGGATCCTGGAAATGGATCAGGACGAGGTCGCCTACCCGAACGAGACCATCCCATTGAACCAAGTGGCGCGCCTTAAACAACGGGTCGATATTGTCAATGAGCTCTATGCGGAAAACAAAGGAAAATACCAACGATTGATCGTTACACATGTCGATAGTCGAAGCAAGGGCCAAAACATCGATGTTTTCTTTTACCACCATGAGAAAAGCAAAAATGGAAAGAAATTGGCCGAAAGCATCCACAAGACTTTTGAAATGAACTACAAAAAGTACCAGCCGAATCGCAATTATTCCGGCACTTTTGAAGACAGGACCTCCCTGTATCTGGTCAAAAAGACCCACCCTGCCATGACCTTCATCGAAATAGGCAACATCACGAACACCAAGGACCAAAGGCGCATTCTCGATCCCGACAACCGGCAGGCCCTTGCCAAGTGGATTTCCGAAGGGGTTTTGCTCGATTTTGAGGAAAAATAAAACGCGACCTTCTTCCGGATTTAAAATAAAATCTTGCGACGGTAGTAATCGTAGAGCTGCTGAGGTCCGGCGCCCAGATAATTTTTAAGATGTATCATCCCGAAATAATATTGCAGGCGAACCTCGCCCCGCTTTTCGTATCTTCTCGCAGAGGTTCTTACATGCCTTGGCAGGATCTTGAAGGCCGTCATCCTATACAAACGCCCGATGAACTCATTGTCCTCGAAAATGAGATAGTCCTCATTATATCCCCCCGATTTATTAAAAAGTGACTTTGTGATAAACAGCGATTGATCGCCTCCCCTGCATAGTAGAACATTGACCCTGGTGAACCATGCGAAGAATCCCAAAAAGCGACTTTGGCTATCGAATTTCATCTGAAAGCACCCTACGCGATGGCCAACGCCTATAGCCTCAAGTATACTTCGGTCGAAGTTCTTGGGGGGAACGGTGTCTGCATGTAAAAAATACAGGATTTCCCCTTTCGCCTCTTGGGCACCTTTGTTCAACTGCTTGGCGCGGCCTTTTTCCGAAGCGATGACCCGTACCCCGGCCGTCAAAGCAATTTCTGCCGTACGGTCCCCGCTGCCGCCATCCACCACAATGATTTCCTCGATATGCCGTGAACTGCCATTTTCCCTGATTTGGGCTAGGGTATTTGCGATGATGGCCGATTCATTGAACACGGGGATGATGACGGAAATCTTCATTGTAAAGGGTTTTATAAATTTAGTCTTACAAAAATGAATAGGGGCACCATGAGGCAGCAGGTTTATATTTCCCTTAGCAAGGCCTTGAACAAACATATCATATCCGGTTCCGCAGCATTCGCCACTGCGATAATTTCGTTGATGTCGACTGCTTGCAGGTTGTCCGGGTCGCACTCATCGGTCAACACCGATACCGCTACGACCGGTAGCCGTAAATGATTCGCCACGATTACTTCCGGTACCGTACTCATGCCCACCGCGTCGGCCCCTAAAATCTTCAACATCCTATATTCTGCCCGGGTTTCTAGCTGTGGCCCGATGACCGCCGCGTAGACACCACGATGCAAGGCAATGCCCTCCCGTTTGGATATGGCATCCAATCGTTGGCCCATTTCCTTGTCATAAGGGTCGGCCATATCCAGAAACCGCTCGCCGAACTCCGACACATTTTTGAATGCCAATGGCGAACCGCCTTGCAAATTGATATGATCGGTGATCAACATGATCTCCCCTTTTTTAAAATCGAGGTTAACCGCACCTGCCGCATTGGAGATGAACAATTTTTGAATCCCCAGGGCATACATTACCCTAATGGGATAGGTCACATCCACAAAATCATAACCTTCGTATAAATGGAACCGGCCTTCCATCACCACTACATTTTTGCCTTCAAGGCGGCCAAATACCAACTTTCCCGAATGAAATTCCATGGTGGCCAACGGAAAGTATGGAATATGGTTGTAATGCGCCTCTATACGGTCTTCAATGCCCTTTGCCAATTTGCCCAATCCGGTACCGAGTACGATCCCGATTTCGGCTTGCTCGAAACCTTTATTTTTGAGATAGGCCACGGATTCATCGATTTGTTTTTTAGTCATTCTCCATATGTTTTATAAAAGGGATGAAAACTTTTTGGTCTTTGATATCCTCGAAGGTGTCAATATCATTTTTGGGACGTAATAGATAGACTTTATCGGTTTTTAAATCGTTCAAGGTCGCCTCCAATACGTTTGCCGTTCCCCAATCTTTGTTCTTGAAAAGTTTCGGCGCCCATTTTTTCAGTCCCAATAAATAATAACCCCCGTCAAGGGCCGGTCCGATTACATAATCATTGTCGTCCAAGGCTGAAAATGACTGTTCGATATCCCGCTGGGTCAATTCGTAGATGTCGCTCCCAATGATACAAATTTTCTCAAAACCCGCTTCCAAGCCTTCCAAGAAGGCATTGGCCATACGGCTTCCCAAATCGGTTCCCCGCTGTAGTTTTTTGGCATAAATGGTATCGTCCCATATGTCGTTCTCCCATATGTTTTCGGAGTAGTAAACGTGCTTTGCCATAGAAAGATGCTCTGTAATTTTAACGGTATGCCGCAATAAGAACCGATAGATTTCCAAGGCGGCGGTGTCCCCTATGGTTTTTGCAAGACGGGTCTTGCATTTGCCCAATTCAGGATTTCTTGTAAAAATCAGCAAAAGATCTTTTGACCCAACCAATGTAAAATGGATGGTTTTCGTGTCTGTTTCGCTGCGGTTGTTTGAGATGATGCCCAAGTTATTTAAATTATAGGATTAGGGGGAAGTGGATGTATCGATTGATTCGTCAAATAAGAGAAGCGAATGTGAGGGGTTGCCTTTTTGAAATGACTGGGTTTCGAACGAACATGATTTAAAATGGGTGTAAGGGCAAATCTCAATTTTATTGGTGGTTCGTCGTCGATAGGTCTTTGTCATCATAAACCCGTTTCCCCTTGATCAGCAATTTCCCCCAATGTTTGTTAAAGGCATGTACCCTGTTGGTTTCCTCTTCCTTTTTATTATAAACCGGATAGCCTTTGTTGACCCATTCGAAGATTCCGCCATAAAGGTTTTTCACATTGCTATAGCCCAAAGCCATCAGCTTTTCTCCGACGTCTTCCGAACGCACCCCGATACTGCAATACACCACAATAGGGGTTTTTTTGTCGGGAATCCTGGCCATGACAGAATCTTTGTCGAATTCCTTTTCCCCGGTCCAATAAGCCGCCTTGAGATGACTTACCCGATACTCTTCGTTAGCCCTCGTATCAATGAGCACAAATTGGTTTTTCTGCTGGGCGAGCGTATCGGCATAGATATAAGGTACAGTACCTTTGTTCCATTTTTCAAGCGCTTTGTCGATGCTTTTCTGGGCCAATAGAATCGAGGTACCGGCAAACAAGAGCATAACAATATTCAAAAAAACTTTCATAATAACCGTAATCGATTACAAAGATAGTATTTTAGAGGCGCTCTATATGGAGCCGGTCTGAGACTATTTAAAAACATTTCGATATGAATGGAAAGAAAACGTCGTTTTTCCTTTTGCTCTTGACAATAGCTTCTACCTCTTGTAAAAATAACGAACAGAACCAAGAACCTATCGCCGCCACCAAAACCGATACCGCTTATTATAAGGAAGCCTTCCGTCCACAATTTCATTTTTCGCCGGAGCGGATGTGGATGAACGATCCCAATGGGTTGGTTTATAACCAGGGCATTTATCATATGTTCTATCAGTACTATCCCGAGGATATCGTTTGGGGGCCCATGCATTGGGGCCACGCCACGAGTACCGACCTCATCCATTGGGAACATCAGCCCATAGCGCTATATCCGGATGAACACGGACTTATCTTTTCAGGCAGCGCTGTCCTGGACGCCATGAACAGTTCTGGTTTTGGCACCCTTGAAAACCCGCCTTTGGTGGCCATTTTCACCTATCACGATATGGAAGCTGAAAAAGCGGGCAAAGCCGATTATGAAACCCAGGGCATTGCCTATAGTTTGGACAATGGAAAGTCTTGGACAAAATACAAAGCCAATCCCGTCATCCAAAATCCAGGCCTAAAGGATTTTAGGGACCCAAAGGTTATTTGGCACCGGGAAAGCCAAAGTTGGGTGCTCACCCTGGTAGCGGGCGACCACGCTGAGTTTTATAGCTCCAAAAATCTTATCGATTGGCAAAAGCAAGGTGAATTTGGAAAAGGTATCGGGGCACACGGAGGGGTTTGGGAATGTCCGGATCTTTTGTCGTTCAAGGTTGAGGGTAACGGTGAAACCAAATGGGTCTTGTTGATCAGCATCAACCCCGGGGCTCCCAATGGCGGAAGTGGCACCCAATATTTTGTCGGGAATTTTGATGGAAACACCTTTGCCGCCGAACAGAAAGGGGAAGGATGGATCGATTGGGGTACCGACAATTACGCGGGAGTCACTTTTAGCAATCGTCCTAATGAAAGCCCCATTTTTATCGGGTGGATGAGCAACTGGGCCTATGCGACGGCAACACCAACTGAAAATTGGCGCAGCGCCATGACCTTGCCCCGGACACTTTCCTTAAAAAAGGTGGGGGACCGCTATAAGCTCTTCAACTACCCGGTGGAGGGTCTCGACACAATCATCGAATCTGGAGAACCTAAGGGAATCGCAGTGGAGGGGAATCAAATGGAAAGCCTGGCGCTCAACGGTGGCAATCAGTCGGAAATCAAATTCAATACTTTATCCACAGACTTTGTACTGCATTTAAAAAACGGAGCTGGGGAACGCCTTACCCTGACCATGGACGGCGCACGGAAACTTTTCCTAATAGACCGCAAGTCGGCCGGAAGAATTGATTTTAAAGAAAGCTTCGCCGAAAAAATTCAACAAATGCCGATAGCCAATCTGCCTGTGGAGGGTTATGAAGTGAGGTTGTTGCTCGATTGGTCTTCATTGGAAGTATTTATCAATAAAGGCGAATATGTTATGACGGTTCAATTATTTCCCAACAAGCCCTTCGATCGGTTCGAAGTGGAAAATGTAAGGATGGAAGCCCTGGTGTTGAAAGACTTCGAAATGGGCCGTGTAAAAAGTATTTGGTGATTTCGTTAGCTGCTGCGGGTCTTCTATTCTTTTTCTCCGGAGGTCATTTCCCGGGCCATGGCTTCGAGATCGATGCCCATGTTTTCCTTGTTTACCCGTAAAATCGTTTCTTTCCAAGGAACGGGCAGCTTTTTATAACCTTCTTTTGCCCCCATGATCATCCCTGCCACGGCACCGACCGTATCATTGTCACGGCCATAGTGTGCGATGAACATCATGGTTTTTTCAAAATCGCCTTGTCCGAACTCGAGCGCTGTGACCAATATTTGCCATATTTCTCCTGCATGAAAAGGGATGGCCATTTCTTGGTCCTCCAAAAACTGATATATCATTTCTTGTCTGATCCAGTCTTCCTGATTCCCAGGGAATCCTTTTGGCATGCGATAGGTCAACTCCATCTTGGTCAATAGCGAATCGGTGATGGTCATGTCTTGGACTGCCAATACTTTTTTAATGGAAGCGTCCGCGACCGAATAGGGAATACGCCTAACCAATCTACTGTCTTGATAACCAAAGGGATCTACGAATGTGGCCGTATTGAGGATGGAGTCGATGTTTTGGGTCCTCAAGGCCATTTGTGTCATGGCGGATACCAAGGCCGATATGTCCTTGGCGTAACCTATATCAAAAATGGCATGATCATAGGCCAAATCGTAGGCACCCTCGGCTGTTTTCGAAATAAGGCCGAACATCGGGGTATAGAGCTGGCCTGCACAGGACATTTCGCCACCATAAAAACGATTCAAGGCCTGTTGGTAGGCTTCATTGCTTTTTTGTTGGGCAAGGGCCACCCTGGCCCATTCCTTGATCCAGTCTATTTTTTCAATATTGTTGTCCAGGGCATCGGGATCGGTCAATAGGTCCTTGTCCGACAGGCTTTTGGCAACCGATTGATAATAGTCGGTGATGAATTTGGCAAAATTTTCCCCGTTCAGTTTACCTTTGTTTTCGCTGAGGTATTTTACCGTCAGGTATTTCCAACGGGTATCGTCTGTGGTGGCCCCCGCCAATAGGTTATTTGACCAGGTGCCTTCTGGTGACCGTTCCCTTACGGCAGGGGTAAGTCCGGTGATATAGCCATATTTGAGTTGAATGTCTTCGCGGTACCACATTTCTGTCGACGCCCCCATGGCATCACCGATGGCCGATCCTACCAGGGCTCCCAGAACCTTGTCGTAATACACTTCCTCGGAAAGCTGAAGCGAATCGGCGCCATAGGCCACTTTTTGTGGTGTTGGAATATGTACTTTGGGCGTTTTGTCAGCACAGGATAACACTAGGCTCGAGGTCAGGATTACAAAAAAAACAATTTTGGTGCTCATTGTAAGATCAATTTATAGGCGGTTCTCAAAAGATAGTCTTTTTCCTCCAGGGTTCGTTCCAGTGGCAACTGGGCAAGGCCCAGCAAACGCCTCATGATCTCTATGCCCGCCACTTTGGCCATCAAGCTTTCATCGATGTATTCCCCATACAAGCGTGCCAGCGTTTCGAGATGTGCCCTATCGGCCGTGGCCATAATGAGGTGGGCCGCCATAACGCCAAGATCGAATTCTTTGAAGCCAACGAATCCGAATTCGGGATCGATCACATAGATTCGGTCCCCTGCCGTCATCCAGCTGCCGGGATAGTAGTCGCCATGTAAAAGGATTTCTCCCCGTGAAAGATATCTTTCCCCGACAGACCCCACCACGGTTTTCAATTCGGGGTCGGATTTGTAAGGAAGCGACAATTGCTGCAAGCCGATCTGGACATCATCCAGTGGGAATCCGTTATGCTCCAAAAAAGGGAGCACAAAAATATGTTGGTGGTTCAATTGCCGCATGCGATGGTTGTCGGGAAAGTTTTTGGGGGCCTTGGTCCGATGGATCATGGACAGGATCGACACCAGGGTTTCAACCCGCTCCGAATCTATTTGCCTGAGCCTATAAACTGAGGTCATGTCTTCGCATTGGCCTAGATCTTCGAGCATCAACAGGTGATTTTGGGCATCGTATCCCAATATTCGGGGGATATGGGCAGTAATGGTTCCACCTTTAAGGGCCTGGTAAAATTGATGCTCCACAGTGATTCGATCGATCGGGGCCTCCACCTGCCTGAATTTCTCCACATAGGGCCTTGACTGTTTCAGGATGAAGGTGCGTTGGTTGGTCTTGGCCCTGACAATCACGTTCATATTGCCCTCACCAGGTTTTTCCAACGAAAGTAGGTGCTCCCCGGGATGTAACCAGCCGTTGGACTTTAGGTATGACTCCAAATCATCAAGCGGCACATCGGCATCTATATGCTTCAAAACAATTGCATTTTAGTTTAAAGATCCAGTAATCTTCGGTGATAGTTGATTTGGCCCAAATGATAGGTCAAATGTGTTGAAAGATGTATCAAAAAAAAGCCTGTGGTCATTTTTTCCTTGAAAACGATCAGGGGAAATTCCTTGTTCATGTCTTCTTCCTTGAGTTTTTTCAAGGTTTTGTCCAAAATGGCCGCAGTTTCCTTGATGCGGCGAAGCAATTCTGTTTTGGGAACATTTTTTTCCGAAAATTCAAGTTCCCTTTGCCTGATATAACCCGAACCTCCCAAAGTGGCCCCTATATAGGCATTCAAGTTGCCGACCAAATGTAAACAGAGGTTGCCCGCACAATTGGTGATATCCTTATCGACGACCCAAAGATTCGATTCGCTCCGATAAGCGTCGATTTCGATGGCCAATTGGGCCAAATCTCTTTGAAATAAGGTATTGAGTGTTTTTAA
>JBATHI010000060.1:0-4797 GCA_049666645.1 Flavobacteriaceae bacterium
TCAATAAGGAAATCCAACAAATTGAGGGGGTTTCCCGAACGGAGACCTTCATTTCCCTGGCCCAGCAGATCGATCGGCAGATCACCATCTGAATTGGACCAAATCAACTCGATTTTCGAGAGATTCCTTTTTAAAATGATAAAGCCCATCCAGAAAAAATCCGGATGGGCTTCCCAAAATAGATTTTAAATCAATCCCTTCCCCCAAGCACCTGCATTCCCCAGTATACCAAGGTAGCCAAGGAACCGATGGCAGCCACCAGATAGGTACGGGCCGCCCACTTGAGCGCATCCTCGGAACCTTTATATTCTTCTTGGGTCACCATGTTTTTTGCTTTTAACCATGCCAATGCACGGTTACTGGCATCGTATTCGACGGGCAAGGTGATAAAACTGAACAATGTGGCAAGGCCCATCATGGCCAATCCCGCAACGGCCACGTAATAACCGAGTCCCACGCCGGCAGCAGCACCGAGAATCAGGCCGCCAAAGACCACCCACATGCTCAGTCCGGAAGTGATGCTCACCACAGGCACCAATTTAGACCGCAAGGAAAGCCACTCGTACGCTTGGGCGTGCTGAACGGCGTGCCCGCATTCATGGGCCGCAACGGCCGCAGCCGACGCGTTGCGCTGGCTATAGACCCCTTCGCTAAGGTTGACGGTCCTATTTTTTGGGTTGTAGTGGTCGCTCAACATTCCGGGCGTAGAGACGACCTTGACATCACGGATACCGTGATCGGCCAGCATCTTTTCGGCAATCTCGGCGCCACTCATCCCATTGCGTAGATGCACCTTTGAATAATACTTGAACTTGTTCTTCAATTGGCTGCCTACCAACCAGCTGATCAGGGCAATGGCGCCGATCAGTATATAATATCCCATCATAATTTTTCAAATTTATTTTACATTGATGATATCAAAGATAATACTGAATCCCAATATCTTTGCTATACAAAGCAAAAACCCCGCCAATCTTTCCAAATCCAGCGTTGGATGTTCACGGGGAGAACATTTCATGACAAAATGTACGGGCCATGTCAAAACGGCTTTCCATCCCATGGGGAACAACTTTTCCAAAAAAGGTAGGGGCTCAATCGCCAACATTACAGTGAAATGATGGAGTGTACGATGCGCGGAATATTGGCAATGCAATAGCGACCACCATTCGAAAATATATAATCGATCCCCGTACGTCCGTTTTGCACAGCTCTCACTGTCGACCGTTATGTCAACAAAACATATGCTTGGCCCATAATAAATTCTCGAGAAAGGTAAAATCGACTAGCCTACAATATTTACGATTTTCCCGGGTACGACAATCACTTTTTTTGGAATACGTCCCTCCAGTTGTTTTATAGTTTTTTCATGGGCCAGCACCGTGGCTTCGATATCTTCCTTGGCCATATCGGACGGCAACTCCAAGGTGAACCTCATTTTACCATTGAACGAGATGGGGTATTCCTTACTTTGCTCTACCAAATATTTGGGCTCAAACACAGGAAATGGTACCGTGGAGATGGAGGTGTCATGCCCCAATTGTGCCCAAAGCTCCTCCGCGATATGGGGAGCGTATGGAGATACCAAAACAACAAGGGGCTCGAGTATGGCCCTGCTGTTGCAATTTTGAGCGGTCAGTTCATTGACGCAGATCATAAAAGAGGATACCGTGGTATTGAAAGAGAAGTGTTCAATGTCTTCGACCACTTTTTTGATGGTTTTGTGCAAAGTCTTCAAGTTTTCCTTGGAAGGCTCGGTTTTGATGACCTGCAACCCTTTCTCATCAAAATACAGACGCCAAAGCTTCTTCAAAAAGCCATGTACTCCAGTGATGCCCGCCGTATTCCATGGTTTGGACTGCTCCAAGGGTCCCAAAAACATTTCATAAAGCCTTAGGCTATCTGCACCGTATTGTTCACAAATGCTGTCGGGGCTCACCACATTGTATTTCGATTTCGACATCTTTTCGATCTCCCGGCCAACGATATATTTCCCCTTTTCCAAGACGAACTCCGTGTTTCCATAGTCGGGTTGCCACTTTTTAAAGGCATTGACATCCAATTCGTCTGCACTATTGATCAAGGAGATATCCACATGGATGGGGGTCACCCGTTTCTCGCCGACCAATCCTTTTGAAATTACCTTGCCCGATTCTTCATCCCTATAAATAAACGCACTCATTCCGGTGACCATGCCCTGGTTGATCAATTTTTTGGCGAATTCTTCTTGGGGCACAAAGCCCTTGTCGAACATGAATTTCTGCCAAAATCTCGAATAGAGCAAGTGCCCCGTAGCATGCTCGCTGCCCCCGATATATAGATCCACATCTCGCCAGTAATCAATGGCTTCTTTCGAAAATATTTCGGTTTCATTGTGGGGATCCATGTAGCGGTTAAAATACTGGGAACTTCCGGCCCAACCCGGCATGGTATTCAACTCAAGCGGAAAAACGGTTTTATGGTCGATCTTTTCGTTGCCGACCACCTTTGATCTTTGGGTATCCCAGGCCCATTCCGTTGCGTTGCCCAAGGGGGGTTCCCCGGTTTCGGTAGGCAGGTATTTCACAACTTCAGGAAGTCTGATCGGCAAATGTTCATCCGGAACCATTTTTGGCAAGCCCTCAACATAATACACCGGAAAAGGCTCGCCCCAATACCGTTGGCGACTAAAAACGGCATCGCGCAAGCGATAATTCACCTTCCCCTTCCCCTGTCCCAAATTTTCGAGCGCTGCAATGACCTTTTTCACGGCAAGTCCATAAGTCAATCCATTCAAAAAATCAGAATTGGCGATTACGGTATGCGCTTTATCGACAAATGCTTCCTCCGTAATGTCTGCCCCTTCAAAAATATTGGGAATGGGGATCCCGAAATGTTTGGCAAAATCATAGTCGCGCTGATCACCACAGGGCACTGACATCACGGCTCCTGTGCCATATCCTGCCAAAACATAGTCGCCGATCCAAATAGGGATGGGGGCCTTGGTAAAGGGATGTGCGGCAAAGGCCCCGGTAAAGGCCCCGGTGATACTCTTGACATCGGCCATTCGGTCACGTTCCGATCGCAATGCACTTGCCTCGACATAGGCCTTTACGGCTGCCTTTTGTTCTTGACTGGTGATTTTATCGACCAGTTCATGCTCTGGGGCCAAGGTCATAAAACTCGCTCCAAAAATAGTATCGGGCCGGGTGGTGAACACTTCGATGGGATGGCTGATTTCATTGTCATTTGAAGGGAGGGTCTTGAAGACCAAGGAGGCCCCTTCCGACCTGCCGATCCAATTGGACTGTGAATCCTTTAACGGTTGCGGCCAGTCTATGGTCTCGAGCCCGTCGAGCAGCCGTTGGGCATAGGCAGTGATTCGCATGCTCCACTGGGTCATCTTTTTCCGGATGACAGGATGGCCCCCGCGCTCAGACACCCCGTTCACGATCTCATCATTGGCCAGAACCGTCCCCAGAGCGGGACACCAATTGACCTCACTTTCGGCCAGATAGGTCAGCCGATACTTCAATAAAATGCCTTGGCGCTGCCGGTCAGACATCGCTTTCCAGTCTTGGGCAGTAAATCCGGGAACATCTTCATCACAGACGGCGTTGATCTTGGCATTGCCGTTTTTCTCGAATATGGAAACCAGGGTTTGGATGTCTTCGGCCTTATCACTGTCGCTATTGTACCACGAATTGAAGAGTTGTATAAAGATCCATTGGGTCCACTTGTAATATTTGGGGTCTGAAGTACGCACTTCCCGGCTCCAGTCGAACGAAAATCCTATTTTGTCGAGTTGTTCCCGGTATCTGCCGATATTGGCTTCGGTGGTTAGTGCGGGATGCTGTCCCGTTTGTATCGCATATTGTTCCGCGGGCAAGCCGAACGAATCAAAACCCATGGGGTGAAGCACATTAAAACCTTGGTGTCTTTTGTAACGCGCATAAATGTCGCTTGCGATATAACCCAGTGGATGGCCTACATGAAGCCCCGCTCCGGAGGGATAGGGAAACATATCGAGCACATAAAACTTTGGCTTCGAAGGGTTGTTTTCTGCCCTAAAGGTTTGATTTTTGGCCCAGTACTTTTGCCATTTGGCCTCAATTTCATTGAAATTGTATCTCATGTTCCGGTTTTCCGTTAATATCGGGCAAAAATAAGTTTAATCCATTAAAAGGGAAAGCATAATGGCATAGAACACCGATTCGATAAAAAATTGAAAATATAGGGAAACGGTTATTAAGATTACTTTCCTATTTTTACACCTTCAAATGCAGATATGGGAAACTCTTTTGAGAACTATCAAAAACGAAAATTGGTTTCGTCCTATTTTTCAGTGGTATTGAGTATTGGATTGGTGCTGTTTTTATTGGGCGTATTGGGTCTTTTGGTACTCAACACCAAGAAAATGGCTGATCATTTTAAGGAACAGATCGCCATTTCCATCTTCTTAAAGGAAAGTGCCAAGGAAGTCGAGGTAAATCAGCTTCAAAAAAGCCTTGCCATGGCCGAATATGTCAAATCGGCCACTTATGTTTCCAAGGAGGAGGCCGCTAAAAAGCACAGTGAGGAAATAGGGGAGAATTTTATGGACTTTCTGGGTTATAATCCCTTAAAAAATTCCATTGACGTTAAGCTTAGGGCAGATTTTGTTTCGCCCGAACAAATTGAGGAAATCGCCACGGAACTTGCCTCCAAGGATTATATCGAGGAAGTTAGCTATGACAAACCTTTGGTTGGCCTGCTCAACGATAACGTGAAAAAAATAAGTTTTTGGATTTTGGTGGCAAGTGGGGTCTTTACTTTTATTGC
>JBATHI010000061.1:0-2807 GCA_049666645.1 Flavobacteriaceae bacterium
TTCAAGAGCAGTACCGAAATAGAGGAAAAGATGGCCAATTTCCTTTTTGTGGTGCACGATGGAAAAGCCGTTTTGAATGAAATGCCCGTTTGTGTGTGCGATCACACCAATGAAATGGGAATCTACCGCTACTGCAAAAAGGTCAATGCAGACCTTTTGGCCATGCCTACCCATGGAAGGCAGGGCTTATCGCATTTTTTTCGGCAAAGTTTGGCCGAAGACCTCGCCAATCATATCGATTTCCCCGTAATGACCTTCAGGATGTGATAGGGTGTCGAGGCACATCATTTCTCCCTTGGCTCAGAGCAGTTGCAGGGCGATATCGACCATATCCTTAAAGGTTTTTTCCCTTTCATCGGCAGTGGAACGTTCCCCGGTGACCAAAGAGTCGGAGATGGTGAGTATGGCAAGGGCCCTGACATTGTACTTGGCCGCAATGGTATACAGCCCTGAAGCTTCCATCTCCACACAGAGCACCCCAAACCGTGCCCAAAGTTTATAGTCCTCCGGGTCATCGGAATAGAATTCATCTGAGGACAGCACATTGCCCGCCTTGATGGCGATATCCCGTTCCTTGGCATACAAGGCGGCCTTCATCAAGAGTTCAAAATTTGCGGTAGGGGAGTAATCGGCATTGATGAATCTGGAATTGTTGATACCGGAAGTGGTGGAGGCCGCCATGGCCAGTACAATATCCCTGATCTTCACCTCTTTTTGGTAAGACCCTGCAGTACCTACCCTGATAATGTTCTTTACCCCGTAGTCGTTGATCAGTTCATGGTAATAGATCATCGCGGAAGGGATGCCCATTCCACTCCCCTGTACCGAAACGCGCTTCCCGCGATAGGTGCCCGTATAGCCCAACATTCCCCTGACATCGTTATAGCAATATGCTTTTTCAAGAAAGGTCTCGGCAATCCACTTGGCGCGCATGGGATCTCCTGGCATGAGCACGGTTTCGGCAATGTCTCCAATTTTGGCTTCGATGTGGGTGCTCATGGATATCTTATTGAAGGGAGGCCATCATCGCGGCCCCTGAGGAGGTGCCGATACGGGAAGCGCCCAAGCTAATATATTTTTTTGCGGTCTCGGCATCTTTGATGCTACCTGATGCCTTTATTTTTATGGCCTCGCCGACCCACTTTTTTATCGAGGCAACATCTTCAAAGGTGGCCCCCAACAGCCCAAATCCTGTGGAGGTCTTCACGTAGTCGGCCCCGGCCCGGATGGCCATCTCGCAGGCCAGGCGTTTTTCATTGCCGTTCAAATAACAGGTCTCGAGGATTACTTTCAATATTTTGTCGCCAATGGTTTTCTTTACTTTTTCAATTTCGGCCTCCACCAATGCATGTTCACCCGATTTCATCCATCCGATGTTCATGACCATATCAATTTCATCCGCCCCAGGCGCGATGGCCTGCTCGGCCTCAAAGCACTTTGTTTCCGTCAGGTTGGCGCCGCTCGGAAAGCCCACCACGGTAACCAGTCGCACGCCGGTACGCCATAGGGCTTTTTTGCAGATTGCCAAGTGGCATCCATGAACGCAAACGGCATAAAACCGATACCTTTTGGCCTCCTCGCACAATGTTGCAACTTCAAGCAAGGTCGCATCGGGCCTCAACAGGGTGTGGTCTATGTAGTTTTCCAGGCGCATTATTTCAACAGCAACCCCAACTTGCCGAGCAAGACCAACTCGGCCTTGTTTTTACCGGAAAAGGAAGCGGCTATGGCATTCGCGGAAACCATGATAAGGTCTTTGAGGTCTTCCGTAAAAACAGTGGGATGTTCCTTATAAAATTTGGTAAAGGCATCAAAACAGGCATTGCTTTTCTTTTCATATTCCAGGAGCCAATCGAAGACAATTTCGATTTGATAGGCGGCGTCGGTGCCATACCGATCTTCAAGCGAATCCACATCGAGCCATTTTTCCCGTACGATCTCCTTGAGCCGGTCCAATTCTTTGATATGTACGGCATCGTCTGCCATGGCGATGGCATAGAACAGTTTTCCCAGGTTTTGGTAGAGTTGGTGGCCGGTTTTCTCTGAATTTGTCATCATAGGTACATGGTATAGCAATTTCAAATCTAACTTTAAATTGATTTTCGGGATATGATAAATGTCAGTTATAAAGGCTAATTTTGGGACATGCAGGTTTTTCAAAAGAACAGTAATATTTTCAACTTGCTTTCGGAAGGGGTATCCGAAGGCATTATTGTCGTCAACAAAAATCAGGTTATTGTGGCCACCAATTCTTCCGCAGAGGAGATGTTCGGCTATGCAAAAGATGAATTATTGGGCCAATCGTTGAATCTACTTATTCCTGTGAAGCATCGACATGCGCATAAAGACTACGTAACCCATTTCGTGGACAAAAGTGAAAAACGTCAGATGGGTCGTGGAAGAAACCTCTATGGCCTGCACAAAAATGGAGAGGAGTTTCCGCTCGAAGCGGGATTGAATCCCTTTGAACTTTATGGATCCAGCTATGTCATGGCCTTGGTCATGGATATTACCGAGCGAAAGAAGGCTGAAAAGGAACTGATCCATTGGTCGACGATTTTCAACGAATCGTTGAATGAGATCTTCATTTTTGACGCGAAGACCCTCTATTTTAAAAATGTGAACAAGGGCGCGATGAAGAATATGGGCTATGATTTGGAAGAATTTAAGAAATTGACACCCGTAGACATCAAACCTAGGTTTGATGAAACCGGATTTAGAAATCTGATCGCCCCGCTGCTCGACCGGAAAAAGGAAAAACTGGAATTTGAGTCCTTGCACCAACGAAAGGACGACACGACCTATCC
>JBATHI010000062.1:0-1612 GCA_049666645.1 Flavobacteriaceae bacterium
CGACCTTAAAGGCGAATTTGGGGGATAAATTTAATTTCACTACCTCCTTGAAGGGCAGTAATGAGGTGCCCGCCGCAATTACCAAAGCAGCCGGCCATGTGAGCGTGAAGATCAGTAAGGACGAACAATCAATTTATTACAAAATAACAGCAGCGAATATCGATGATGTTAGGGCGTCCCATTTCCATTTGGCTCCCACTGGCGTAAATGGCCCTGTTGTTGTTACCTTATATTCAAATCCGGTACAACCTTCTGGACCACAAAATGGGGTGTTGGCAGAAGGAGTAGTTACTGCGGCTAATGTTACCGGTACCCTTGCAGGTGACCTGGTATCTCTGATAAGCGCTATCAGGACAGGAAACATTTATGTTAATGTCCATACTTCGAATTATCCAGGAGGGGAGCTGCGGGGACAACTTGCGGATTAACTTCTGCAATTCGTCTTAGGAATGTAAAAACTTGGCGTTAAGTTCAGGGGAAGGGACCATACATTGGTCCCTTTTTCCATACCATTGATAGCGGTTTTTCGCCACATAATCGTATACGATATTTCGTAACGTACTGGGAATCAAATTCAATACATATGATATCGTGCCGTAATTCCGTAGTTCCATACCAATCTTCAGTACGGCATCCGATTTGATGTAATAGGCTTTTCCCGGTTCGATCAAAATGATGGAATCGACTTTCCCGACGTCGATATTTCGCTCCGAAGTCAGCTTTTTTCCAATGGCACCCTGCAAAGGCGCAAATTGAAATATTTCATTTTTATCCTGTTTGATAATAAATTGTACGGCACCGTTGCAAAGGTTGCAAACGCCATCGAAAAGGATGATTTTTTTATTGTTTTCCACAGTTCAAAGATACGATCTGTAAATTCTATTACCTACTTTTTAAATGCGATTTAAAAAACGTAACAAATCGGTTTTTTGCCGGACTGTAACTTCATTTTTCAAACGGCATTTGGGTTTTTAAAAATAATCGCGCAGTTATTCGTCACTCCATTTGAATTATAGCTTACCGCCAGCTGCCCACTGATTACTGCCCACTGCCCAACGCTTACTTTCCCTTCTCCACCAACTCCAGTTGATCCACGCTGACATTCGTGGTGAATACCCCGTAATTGACCACCGCCTTGTTCTTTTCCAGTTTGTCGATGCTGCCCACGGCCTTGCCGTCGAAAAGCCTCACCCTGTCGCCCAGTTTAAATACGGGCCTCGGTTTATTTTTTTCTTTGACTTCCTCCTTTTTCCCGGAAATCTTTTTCTTTTCACGGATCACCTTCACTTGCTGTTGCACTTCTTGGGTCACTTGCGCCTTTTTTTCCTTTTCCGCTTTGGCCTCCTGGGCCGTTTTCTTTTTGCGCTTGCTGTTCTCCGTCTCCACGATGCGAAGCAGTTCCGATACCAAAACCCGTTTTTTCTTGTCCCGAAAATATTTATCCGCAACCGTGTTCACTTTATTGCCCAATTGGATCATGCGCTGATCGTGGTCGTATAATTCCTGATAGTTTTCCAATTTGGCTTTGATCTTGGCATTGAGTTTTTCCAATCGGGCGGCTTCTTCCCTTGCCTTGATCTCTTCTTCTTGCAATCTAGAGCCTGTTTTAGCC
>JBATHI010000063.1:0-2173 GCA_049666645.1 Flavobacteriaceae bacterium
GTTGTTTGGTGCAAAGTTTAGCGATCTAGGGCCCTTCAGGGCTATAAAATATGATCAGCTCCTGAGGTTGGAAATGGAGGACAAAACCTACGGATGGACAGTGGAAATGCAATTGAAGGCCCTTAAAAATAATTTGTCATACACCGAAGTACCAGTGCGTTATAAAAAAAGAATTGGCCACTCAAAAGTGTCAGTTACGGTAAAAGGTAGTATATTTGCAGGCATAAAAATTCTAGGTTGGATTTTTAAATACAGTTTCAAATAAAATGGGATTAACAATCGCTTATATCATCATCGCTGTTTACGGAATAGCACTATTATTGATCTTCTTTTACAGCCTTGCGCAGTTGAACCTGTTGGTCAATTACCTAGGCTATAAAAGGCAAATCCAGATTGCCCCTAAATTCAATCTTTTAGACCCTCGTGAGATTCCCTTCGTCACCATTCAACTCCCTGTTTACAACGAAGAGTATGTGATGGAACGATTATTGGAAAACATTGCCAAAATAGAATATCCCAAAAGCAAACTGGAAATACAGGTGCTGGACGATTCAACCGACGACTCCGTAAATGACACGGCCGATAGGATCAAGGTGCTTCAGGAAGCAGGTCTCGACATACAGCACATCCGTCGCGAAAACCGACAGGGATATAAGGCCGGTGCTTTAAAGGAAGGCCTTAAGATTGCCAAAGGTGATTTCATCGCCATTTTCGATGCCGACTTTTTGCCCGCTCCCGATTGGTTGAAGAAAACGGTGATCTATTTCAAAGATGAGGAAATAGGAGTGGTACAGACCCGTTGGGGCCATATCAATCGTGAATATTCCGTACTGACCAGGATCCAGGCATTTGCCCTCGACGCCCATTTTACCTTGGAACAGGTGGGAAGAAATGCCAAAGGCCATTTCATCAACTTTAACGGTACAGCCGGCATTTGGCGCAAAGAATGCATTATCGATGCCGGAAACTGGGAGGGCGATACCCTTACCGAAGATCTGGACCTAAGCTACCGGGCACAACTAAAAAATTGGAAATTCAAGTATTTGGAAGATGTGGAGACCCCTGCGGAGCTTCCCGTGGTGATGAGCGCCGCACGATCGCAGCAATTCCGCTGGAACAAAGGCGGGGCGGAAAATTTCCGCAAAACGGTCTGGAACGTGATCAGCGCGAAAAACATTTCGTTCAAGACCAAGTTCCATGGCGTGATGCACCTATTGAACAGCAGTATGTTCCTATGCGTGTTCACGGTGGCCCTTTTGAGCATACCCATCCTGTACATCAAGAACATGTTCGGCCATTTGGCATGGGTGTTCGACATTATCAGCCTATTCATTGTCAGTACGGTGATCCTTTTCATTTGCTACTGGTTTACCTATAAAAGCATTCAGGGCAGCAGCTTTGATAAATTTGTTGATTATATCAAGTTGTTCTTCACCTTTTTCTCCGTAGCACTGGGCTTTTCATTGCACAATTCAATTGCAGTCCTGGAAGGGCACATGGGAAAAAGAAGTGAGTTCGTCAGAACGCCAAAATTCAATTTGAACAGTATTACCGATAGTTGGAAGGGCAACAAATACCTCACCAAAAAATTATCGCCCAATATGATTTTGGAGGCGGCCTTGATGTTGTATTTCCTATTTGGCATGTACAGCGCCATTCCCTTGAACGATTTTGGTCTGTTCCCATTTCATTTCATGCTGTTCTTGGGTTTCGGGTTCGTCTTCTTCAAATCGCTTACCGCAAGGGCCTGATCCCAATATTTCAAAGTTTTGGAAAGCAATGGCCGATCTAACCGATTGGCCCGGTCAACTACTTGCGTCGAAAATTGGGAACCGGCTCGTATTTTCTATACGGAAAGGATTTCTTGGCGTACATCTCCCTCAAATACCCTAAATTAGTCGGGTTGTAAGCAAGAGGCCAAAAAATGTCCAATCACCTGACCACATATTGGAAGCTGCATAAGGTTCCTATCATACTGGTGGCCCTGAGTATATTTTTTTATGGTGTCTTTGCCCACCAACTGCTCAGAAGCGATTTCGTTAAACTGCTTACGCTCTTCGCCGCCCTTTTTTTTCTGTGCTTCAAATTGATCCAATTTGAAAAATGGAACCTTAAATTTTTATTGGTGGCCGGCCTGTTGTTCAGGATTGTTTTTTTTACCGCGGAACCCAAC
>JBATHI010000064.1:0-5088 GCA_049666645.1 Flavobacteriaceae bacterium
TGTAATAATCGGGGGCTTCAAAGAGATCGGGTCGCATAGTGCAATTTTTCGCCAAAGGTAACAAGGATCCTTAACATTACAAGAACGGAATGTTACATTTTTAATGGAAATCATTTAGAGCTTATGATGGGTCACGCATTTAGAAATGATGCCAATAACCGATGAAAATGGTACACCCCTTTTTCCCTTGTAGGGGAAAATCGGCCCGATTGATAAAAATGGGAACGCACCCCTTTCTGTACCCCGTGAACCACCGCCTCGTCTTCCAGTTCCACCTTGTCCAGTCCCGCTCCCGCACCCTTGTCGAGCAGTGAGGCATCCCTTACAAAACTGATAAAGGACACTTTCGTTCGGTCAGGGGCCAAAGGCTGGACCAGGTTCACCGAAAGCCCCCAGGGATAAAAATTGAACATCATGTTCGGAAATACCCAGTAATAATAAGCGGCTATCTTCTTGCCATGGTCGATGTGGCCTTTTGGAAAATCGAAGATCGTTTCACTGCCCTGGGCAAACCCGATCTGCAGGTTCATGTGGTCATGCAAAACGGTATCGTATTGTCCGTAATCCAAAGCCGCATCCAGATCTTGGTGGACGAAGGGGATGTGGAAGCCTTCCAGATAATTGTCGCAATACAGGGCCCAATGGGCATCGATAAAATAATCCTTGGCCCGACTCTTGTCCCATTTGAAGTCATTGAGGTTTAAAAAACCCACACGCTCGTCCATCGCATTGATCACCGTTTGAAAATCGAAGGTGGGTTTGAGTCCGGCGAACAAAAAAGGGCCCCAATGCCGCAATGGAAATTCATGGAGATTGTCACAGGACCTGGGGAAATCCTTTGCCTCCTTGAATTCGGGCATATGTTCAAAAGTGCCGTCAATGGCGAACCGCCGGCCATGGTAGCCACAAACCAATTTTTTGGTCTTGCAGGCCTGCTCTACTAACAAATTGCCCCTATGGGTACACACATTGGTTAGGCAGCGAAGCTTCGAATCGCCATCCCGGGTCAGCAATAGGGGTTCCGTTAAAAATTGATCGAGCAAAATAAAGGGATGGGCATTCTTATCGGCTTCCAATAGGCTTTGGTGCCCGATCCATTGCCAGGATCCATAGAATACCTTCTCCTTAAGGCTTTCAAACACTTCGGGACTCCTATAAAATGCCGCGGGCAAGGTTTCCGCCTTGCGTATGTCTGCATCAATTTTGAAGTGGTGACCCATGCGAATATAATTTGTACATTTAAAATTATGTAATTCTTCCTTATAAATCGCTTCCCAAATGAATGAAACCAAAGACAAGAACAAACTGGGGATTTGGATGACCACTTCCCTGGTTATTGGGAACATGATCGGCGCCGGAATTTTTTTGATGCCTTCGGCTCTGGCTCGTTATGGGGGCATAAGTATCCTCGGCTGGCTGTTATCCTCGGCCGGGGCCTTGCTCCTGGCCAAGGTGTTCAGTAAACTTAGCAATATGGTGAAGAACAGCAATGGGGGCCCCTATGCTTTTGCCAAAGTCGGATTTGGGGATTATGTGGGCTTTTTGGTCGCCTGGGGGTACTGGATATCGGCTTGGGTGGCCAATGCCGCCATTGCCATTGCCTTGGTAAGTGCCTTAAGCGTTTTCATTCCCGTGCTCGAAGACAACCCGTTAATAGCCGTTTTCACCGGCTTGGGCGCTATTTGGTTGCTTACCTGGGTCAATTCCAGGGGGGTTCGCAATTCGGGAAAAATGCAATTGGTCACCACCCTTTTAAAAATAGTGCCCATCTTGGTGATCATCACTGGCGGTTTCTTCTTTTTTAACATCGATAATTTTATTCCTTTTAATGTCAGTGGGGAGTCTTCCCTGAGCGCTATAGCCATTACCGGCACCATGACGCTATTTGCGTTCATGGGCCTTGAGAGCGCCACCGTACCTTCGGATAATGTGGACGACCCCAAACGAACGATTCCAAGGGCCACCATGCTGGGCACGGCCATTACTACCCTGGTTTATGTTTTAAGCACCGTGGTGGTGATGGGGATGATACCCTTGGACCAACTGGCCGTTTCCCCGGCACCTTTTGCAGATGCCATGCGGGTCATGAGTGGGGAAATAGGGGAAGAAATTGTCGCGGCCGGGGCTGCCATCGCGGCTTTTGGTGCGCTGAACGGCTGGATACTTATTCAAAGCCAAGTAGCCAGGGCCACAGCGATAGATCGATTGTTCCCAAGCATTTTTAAAAAGGAGAACAGCAAAGGGGTGCCTATTTGGGGTCTGATCATCGGGAGTTGCCTAAGTTCGATGGTGATGCTCATGAATTATACCGAAGGCTTGGTAGAACAGTTTCGATTTATGATCTTGCTTGCAACCCTTTGTTGTCTTATCCCTTACATATTTTCCGCTGCCGCCTATGTGGCCATTTCATTGGAACGAGAGAAGACCGCCACACCGGTATCCAGTATCTTTATCTTGGGCGGCCTCACCTTTGCCTATGCCATATGGGCCATTTTCGGGGCGGGTGAAAAATCGGTTTTCTGGGGATTCATCCTGTTGCTCCTGGGCACCCCCTTCTATGTTTGGCAAAAATGGAAACAGAAAACGCCCGAATAAGCCATTTCAAAAATGAAATACACATGTCAATCAGAATACCTGCCCATGCACGAGGTTTTTGTGCACCCGGTTTCCGATGCCTTTATCAGTGACGCGAAGATAGCCCGCGAATGGAAATCCCTGAATTACTTGGGTAGGCCCCATTTGCAAAAGGCACAACAAGAATATCAAACCTTCCTTCAACTGTTCGAAGCCGCCCAGATCAACACCATTTCAATGCTTCGTGATGATTCCTTGAGCATGGATGCGATGTATTGCCGTGATGCCGCAATCGCCACCGATCATGGGATGATCCTCTGCAATATGGGCAAGGCCGCCAGAATGCTGGAACCCCAAGCGCATAGGAAGGTGTACGAAGCTGCCGGGATTCCCATTCTCGGGACCATTGCAGCACCCGGGACCTTGGAAGGGGGCGATGTGGCCTGGTTGGATCGGAATACCCTGGCAGTCGGACTCACCTATAGGACCAATGAAGCAGGGATAGCCCAACTCAAAAACCTACTGGCACCTCATGGGATAGAAGTGATGGTGGTTGACCTGCCACACTACAGGGGCAAAAGCGATGTGTTTCATCTGATGTCGATCTTCAGTCCGGTGGATCGGGATTTGGCCGTGGTATACTCCCCCTTGATGCCCATCCGGTTCAGGAACCATTTGATCGCAAGGGGTTTTGGGTTGGTGGAAGTGCCGGAATCGGAGTTCGACACCATGGGCTGCAACGTGCTGGCCATTGTCCCCCGTAAATGCATTATGGTTTCGGGGAATCCGTTGACCATGGCAGCGCTGCAAAAAGCGGGCTGTGAAGTGCTTTCCTATTTGGGCGAAGAAATCGGCGTGAAGGGTGGTGGCGGTCCGACCTGTTTGACTAGACCATGGAAAAGGAGGTTGCCATCGCTACATCTTTAAGTAGAAATCCTGGGTCAATGTGATATAGGCCGGCGTATATTCATGGCGCTTGGTTTCAATGGTCAGTTCATCGATCGATACATCGGTAGTGGTTCGGCAGAACGCGATCAAACTGCGTTTATAGGCGGTTTTCGGACTTCCTTTGACCCTGGTAATGCGACTGGCAAACAATCCGGCACAGGTCGCGATTTCCAAAAATCCCTGCTCCTCACCAAAAGGCAGTATCACCGTGAAAGTTCCTTTTGGGGAAAGCAATGTTGCTACCCCCTTTACCAAAGCTTCAAAAGGCAATGATTGGTTTTGTCGCGCCCTGTCCCTTGAAAGATCGCCGCTGGAAACCTGTTCGGTGAAAAACGGTGGATTGGAAACGATGAGGTCGTAGGGCGTTACCATTTCAGCAACAAATTCGTCAAGGCTGGCATGATAACAGAAGAGTCGGTCGGCCCATGGGGAAGCCTCGAAATTTTCGACGCACTGTTCATAAGCGGCCCCATCGATTTCCACGGCATCGATGGTTTCGGCCGTGCTTCTTTGCGCGAGCATCAAGGCAATCAAGCCTGTGCCCGCACCGATATCCAAAATAGTGTCGGGACGGTCGGCCAAAGGGGTCCAGGCCCCCAGCAAGACCCCATCGGTGCCTACCTTCATGGCACGGCGATCTTGCTGCAGTGTGAATTGCTTGAATTTGAAGGGTTTGTTCATTCCAATTTGCCCGCTTCCCTTGTTTCATTCCCGTTCATGTTGAAGAGGGAATCACCTAGCCTCTTGCGCATCCTATCGGCAATGGCCTTGATTTCTTCCACCACTTCGGGATACGCACCGGCCACATTGGTGGTTTCGCTTTTATCGGCCGTGAGGTCGTAAAGCTCGATTTCCTTTAGGGTCACCATTCTGTATTCCCCGGGGAGCCCGTCTTTACCATGTTCTTGGCCGTCCATGGTACGGTAGGTATGGGGAAAATACAATTTCCATTTGCCATGGCGCACACCGAACAGTTCGTTCACGCGATAGTAGAAAAAGTAGGCTTCCTGCGGACTTTGGTCGGTTTCCCCGGTAAGGACCTTCCATACACTTTTACCGTCGATCGTTTTTTCGGGCAGCTTCGAATGGGTGATTTCGGCGATGGTGGGCAACAGGTCGATGGCCATAACGGGGACATCGATGATGGTGCCGGCCTTTATTTTACCTGGATATCTGATGATGAACGGTTCGCGCTGGCCACCTTCCCAGGCCGTACCCTTTCCTTCCCGAAAAGGCAGGGCACTTCCTGCATGGTTGCCGTAGGCCAACCAGGGCCCATTGTCGGAGGTGAAGATGACCAAAGTGTTTTTGTCAAGGCCATTTTCCTGTAGGGCCTCCAAGATCTTCCCCACCGACCAGTCGATTTCCATGATCACATCACCATATAGTCCCCTTTTCGATTTGCCCTTGAACTTATCGGAAACAAATAGGGGAACATGGGGTTGGGGGTGGGCGACGTAAAGAAAAAATGGATTGTCTTTGTTTCGATGGATAAAATCAACGCTGCGTTCGGTGATCTGTGTGGTCAACAGGGTCTGGTCGGTCAGCGTATCGATGACCGACACA
>JBATHI010000065.1:0-10740 GCA_049666645.1 Flavobacteriaceae bacterium
GAGTCCGTCCTGAATCATAGGTATGCCTTCCGGTAAAAGTTCCGGGCGGTCGGGCAAAAAGCCCCCATCGTACCAATGCACTTTTACTTCAGGCATTTTCTGTCGATCTCGATCTGGTCTGGCGGGAAAATCGAAACGCACCTTTTCGGCCTGGGGCGCACTTTCGGTGTTCGAAGTGGTTGAACTGCCGGAAATGGCATCCGGGTAGCCCAATTGCAAGGCGCGATGGATGGGATCCAAAATATGGCAGGCCATATCCCCGAACGCACCGGTACCAAAATCCCACCAACCGCGCCAATTCCATGGGGTGTAGATCGCATTATAGGGGCGCATGGGGGCCGGACCGATAAAAAGGTCCCAATCAAAATCTTTTGGGAGGGCCATTGCCGCTTTGGGGCGTTCGAGGCCCTGCGGCCAAATGGGCCGGTCGGTCCATGCGTGGGCTTCGGTGACTTCCCCAATTTCTCCGTTCCATATCCATTCACAGACCTGGCGCACCCCGTCTCCGGAATTCCCCTGGTTCCCCATTTGGGTGGCCACCGGATATTTGGCGGCCAATTTGGTAAGCAAGCGGGATTCATATACCGAATGGGTCAGCGGCTTTTGGCAATAGACATGTTTGTTCAGGGTCATCGCGGTTGCGGCGATCTGCGCATGGGTATGGTCGGCCGTAGCCACGACCACGCCATCAATGGAACTGCCCAATTCGTCGAACATCCTACGCCAATCGAAATATCTCTTGGCTTTGGGAAAATCATTGAAACAAGGCGCGCTATAGTTCCAATCGATATCGCAAAGACCGATTATATTTTCCGTATTCATTGCCCCTAGGTTGTTTCTGCCTTTGCCGCCCACGCCCACGCCCACGATATTCATTTTGTCGCTGGGTGCCCTATGCCCGAGTCCGCCCACCACCGTACTGGGTACGATATAGAATCCGGCTCCGGCGGCCAAGGATTGTTTCACAAAGTTTCGGCGTGTCTGTTTACTTTTAGCCATATCGGTTGGTATTATGAATGTTCGGGGAGTCGGTGAACCTATTCCCAGGGCTCCTTTTGGAAAGCACCTCTTAAATGTATTAAAAAAATAGGCTTGCTTTGCAGCTTGTGGTAATCCCTGAGGGATTGCATAACCCTATGCACTCCCCTTTGCAAATATAAAACCACGGGCTGGCGGCCTAGGTTCTTTGCCGGTCATGGAACATAAAAAAAGAATCCGTGGAGGGATTGCATATCCCAATGGGCTCCCCTTTGCAAATATAAAACCACGGGCTGGCGGCCCAGGTTCTTTGTTTTTTCCCGAAACCTTGAAGCGAGCGCTTCGGTTTCTTCAAAAACAAAGAACCACGCCATACTGGCGTGGTTTTCTGCTTGTAGTGACCCCGGAGGGATTCAAACCCCCAACCCTCAGAGCCGAAATCTGATGCGCTATTCAGTTGCGCCACGGGGCCCTATGCTATAATAACTTGCGTTTGACAATATTGGAGATCGTTTTTCCATCGGCCTTACCTGCCAATGTTGATGATACCATCCCCATTACCTTGCCCATATCTTTCATGCCTTCGGCGCCCAAGGTGCTTATGGCCTGTACCACTACCTTTTCAATTTCCGCTTCTGACAACTGCTCGGGCAGGAATTGTTCAATAACGGAGATCTGGGCCAGCTCAGGCTCTGCCAAATCGTTCCGCCCCTGTTCCAAAAATATGGCAGCGCTATCCTTGCGTTGTTTCACCAATTTTTGTACCAGTTTAATTTCCTCTTCTTCCGTAAGGCCAGATCCTGCACCGCTTTCTGTCTGGGCCAACAATAAGGCAGATTTGATGGCACGCAAAGATTCCAAGGCCACTTTGTCCTTGGCCTTCATAGCCGTCTTCATCCGATCCATTACCTGTTCCTGTAAGCCCATGCCCTTTTTTTAATTGGACTGCGAAGATAAAAAATAAACCCGAAAATCTATTCAATTTTCGGGTTCAAAATTACCAATTCACTATAGGTTAGTCCACATTATCATGTAAAAATGAATTGTTGGAACGGAGCTGGATCTCTTCGTTGCTGTCCTCACTGAGGGTTGTTCTTGAAACCCTTTGTTCTTTGGGCACATCGCTCAAATTGATGCCCTGTCTTTTATACGCCGGTTCCTTTTCAATTTCGTCGATGCTGTTGATGTTGTTCTGGAACTTGTAGTTGAAATCCTTGAGTTTCCTGCGTCTTTCGTCTGCACGTTCGCGCAGCATGGTCTCGATTGGACTGTTCATGGGATCGACTTCATCGGTATCCTTACTGTCGGTTTCGGCCGTCTTGATGGTCTTTTTCTCAAAGATCAGTTCATTTTCGACAATTTTTGGTTCGAATTCCTCGGCCTTCGACTTGGCGCCCGTGAGTTTGTTTTCAAGTTCCATGTAATCGTCAAGACTATAGCGCGTTTCCCCATTTTTGTTATATTCCAAAACAGGTATTACCTCAACATGGTCTTTTACGCTGATTTCCTTAACCTCCTCGTCCAAGGTAAAGGTGATGACGTTTTCCTGCTCCTCGCTGTCCTCCTCCGTTTGAGCCAACGGCATATCGAAACGCATCGTTATCTGTTCTTGGCTCGTCTTTTCATTCGAAACGAGTGCAGGGTCAACTACTTCAATATCGTTCAAAACATCATTCGAATCGATAATGATAAAATCTTCTTCCACCACTTCGATACGGCTCACCTTCTCGATGACCTCTTCGTAAAAAACATTGAAATTTTTGATGTAGTTCGTGGTGGGGACCAAATCCATTCCAATTTCTTGATCCTCCTCTTCCAAGGTATGTTTGATGACAGGCTTGATCGACACTTCCTCAAAAGTATCCTCCAGATGAAGCACTTTGTTCTTATCGGTCAAATCCTGTTCTGCCCGTTGTTCATCATCCAGGGTATGGATGATTTTTTTTGATTCGGTATTGACGATCTCATCTTGTTGATCACTGTTGAATCCGGTGGCGATTACAGTAACGGCAATGGCCTCACCCAATTCCTCATCTTCCCCTACCCCCATGATGATGTTCGCGCCATGGCCGGCCTCCGCCTGGATATGATCGTTGATTTCCCCGATTTCGTCAATGGTGATTTCCTTGGAACCGGAAACGATCAAAAGCAGCACGTTCTTCGCACCGGAAATTTTATTGTCGTTCAGCAATGGCGAGTCCAAAGCTTTCATAATGGCTTCATTGGCCCTCACGGTTCCCGTAGCGACCGCGGAACCCATGATAGCGGTGCCACTGTTGGAAAGTACCGTTTTGGCATCCCTAAGGTCGATGTTTTGGGTATAATGATGGGTGATGACCTCCGCAATGCCCCTTGCCGCAGTTGACAATACCTCATCCGCTTTGGAGAATCCTGCCTTAAAGCCAAGATTACCGTACACTTCGCGAAGCTTATTATTGTTGATAACGATCAGGGAATCGACATTGTTACGCAATTTTTCGATACCCAATTGCGCTTGTTGACAACGCATCTTGCCTTCGAACTGAAAGGGCATGGTCACGATCCCCACGGTGAGAATGTCCATTTCCTTTGCCAATTTGGCAATCACGGGAGCAGCACCAGTACCTGTACCCCCGCCCATTCCTGCAGTTATGAATACCATTTTGGTGGTGGTATCGAGCATATTCTTTATTTCTTCCAAACTCTCGATGGCAGCCTGTTCACCGACCTCGGGATTGGCGCCTGCGCCAAGACCTTCGGTCAGCGATACGCCGAGTTGGATCTTGTTGGGCACCGGGCTGTTTTGCAAGGCCTGCGAATCGGTGTTCAGGATAACGAAATCAACCCCATTGATACCCGATTTGAACATATGGTTTATGGCATTGCTTCCGCCACCGCCCACGCCGATCACCTTTATAACGTTGCTTTGATTCTTTGGCAAATCAAATGCGAATCCTTCAAATTCCGTGTTGTTGCTCATATGATAGATTTACTGGTTTAACTTTTAATGATATCGTTACTCCGCATTGTCCAAAAAATCCTTCAATTTTTCAGACCATTTGTCAAATACCGACTTACGTTCTTTCTTTTGTTTGCTCCTGCCCGACTTTACCTCCTCGTTCTCGGCCATCACCAATTCTTGTTCACGGCCTTGGGCGCTTCTCATTTGGGCGTCCATCTTGATCCTTGCTTCATTTTTGACCGCGTTCATCAGTAGTCCCACTGCCGTGGCATAAAGTGGACTCGCGATTTCGGAATCTGAATCGCCGGCAAGATGTTCATTGGGAAAACCTATGCGTGTATCCATCCCGGTGATGTACTCCACCAATTGCTTGAGGTGTTTCAACTGGCTGCCACCACCTGTCAAGACGATTCCTGCGATCAATTTCTTCTTTTGCTCCTCGTGCCCATAATTTTTGATCTCGACATATACCTGTTCAATGATTTCGACCACCCTGGCATGAATGATCTTGGAAAGGTTTTTCAAGGTAATTTCTTTGGGTTCCCTACCTCTTAAACCGGGTATGGACACGATCTCATTGTCTTTGTTCTCCCCGGGCCATGCCGATCCAAACTTGATTTTAAGGAGTTCGGCCTGTTTTTCGATAATGGAACATCCTTCCTTGATGTCCTCGGTGATGACCCCGCCGCCGAATGGAATTACCGCGGTATGCCGAATGATCCCGTCTTTAAAAATGGCCAAGTCGGTGGTCCCGCCCCCGATATCGATCAAGGCTACCCCTGCCTCCTTTTCTTCTTTGCTGAGCACAGCATCTGAAGACGCAAGCGGTTCTAGGGTAATGTTGCCCAAATCGAGGCCCGCACTTTTGATGCACCGGCCTACATTCTTGATGGAAGATACCTGGCCCACAACCACATGAAAATTGGCCTCAAGCCTTCCGCCGTACATGCCAATCGGTTCCTTTATCTCGGCCTGCCCATCCACTTTGTATTCCTGGGGAAGCACATGGATGATTTCTTCTCCCGGGAGCATGACCAATTTGTAAACTTGGTTGCAAAGCTTTTCCAGATCATCTTCATTGATCACCTCCTCCGAATCTGCCCTTGTGATATAATCGCTATGCTGCAGGCTTCTGATATGCTGTCCGGCGATGCCGACCACGACAGACCCGATCTTTAGTCCGGAATTGGCCTCTGCCTCCTCAACGGCCTGCTGTATCGATTTTATGGTCTGTGTAATATTGTTGACCACCCCTCGGTGAACCCCCAAGCTTTTGGATTTTCCGATGCCCAGCACCTCGATTTTGCCGTATTCGTTCTTTTTACCGATGATGGCAACGATCTTGGTCGTCCCGATATCCAAACCAACTGAAAAATTACCTACTTCCATAATTTATATTTTAGTGCACACTACTTGATTGTTGAACTCCAGACTAACCACTGCAAATTTTTCCAAGGTCGCGTCCTTTTGTGCCTTGGCATAAAAGGCCTTGAAATTGTTAAACTTCTCTTCGAGGTTTTCGATACTGCCCAAATTCACCACGAAATTCTCCATACGAAACTTCAATTGGTACCGGTCCACGTCCTCAATATGGATCCCGATCACATTTTTTCTAAGAAAATCATCCGAATTGATGTGCTTCAAGATCTCGTAGACATCCTTCAAACTTTCCCCAGTGACATTTCCGGTAATGATCGGCACCCTAGCGGAGTGGGTGTTGGAAAACGGCATGCGTTTCCCTTCATCATCCATATAGAATTTTGAATCCCCCTCTACTCTCCCGATCGGTTTGCGTTGAACAATTCTGGACTTCAGTTCACCATCAACAGTAAGATAAACTTGGGCGCTTTTTACCATTTTGTTGGCCTCAATGGCTTTCTCCATAGCATTCAAAACTAATTTTTCTTTGGGCATGTTTTCCAGGCCACCGAACTTTTGTATTAACAATTTATTAACCATGTCTTGGGTGATGTACAAATTCTGGTCTCCCACAAAGACCACTTCCAACCCACTTACCGTCCTGTTCCGGCTCCTATGGGAGGAGAACGCATAGAGCCCCATAACCACCAATATCAAGCCTATTAACTTGAGTCTGTTCCAATTAATCCGCATAGTCCAATTCATTTTTAATTTTTGATATTTCCAAACCGATATCCCCGGCACCTAAGGTGACGAGTATTTCCGGCTGATGTTCCTTGATCGTCTGCACCAAATGAGCTTTATCGACCAACTTTTTGTTCGGATTGCTGATTTTTCCCAACAGCCAATCGGCCGTAATCCCCTCTATCGGCTTCTCACGGGCAGGATAGATTTCCAAGAGGATCACATCGTCGAATTGGGATAGACTATCGGCAAATTCATCGGCAAAATCCCTTGTCCTGGAAAACAAATGTGGTTGAAAAACCACCAAGGTCTTTTTATGGGGATGCATTTCCGCGATTGCCTCGTACACTGCATTGATCTCTGTAGGATGGTGGGCATAGTCATCTATAAAAATAAAAGCGTCCGATTTGATCTTGTATGAAAACCGGCGCTGCACCCCTTTAAAAGATTCAAGGGCTTTAGCAAGGCGGTCGGAAGGGGATCCAGTTTGTACCGCCATTGCAAAAGCGACCAAACCGTTGAGCAGGTTATGCCTTCCCGGTTTGTTGAATTTAACCCCTGTTAGGGTAGCTTCAGGGGTTCCCAAATCAAATATGTAGGTACCTTGTTCTATTTTTATATTGCTTATACAGTAATCCGAACCATCTTCGATGCCGTAGGTAATTCCTTTGATCGGCAAGCCCTTGCGAACAAAAAGCTTTCCTCCGGGCTTCAAGCGTGCGGCAAAATCCCGGAACGATTTTCTAAGTGCTTCCACATCGCCATAGATATCCAAATGATCGGCGTCCATAGAAGTAATACAGGCCACATCGGGCGATAACCTTAGGAAGGACCTATCGAATTCATCGGCCTCCACTACCGAAACCTCACTTCCCTCAAAAAGAAAATTGCTGTTGAAATCTTCTGAAATACCCCCTAGAAAAGCGGTCAAAGGAGTGCCGGTTTCTTTGAGCAGGTGGGCCAAGATGCAAGAGGTCGTTGTTTTGCCATGCGTTCCCGCGACCGCCAGACAAAAGGTGTTTTCGGTAATGAGTCCCAAAACTTCGGATCGTTTCTTTAATTGAAAACCCGCTTTTAAAAAGAACTGGTATTCGGTATGGTCCAATGGTACCGCCGGGGTGTATACCACAAGGGTGTTCGACTTGTCCAAAAAATCTTCCGGAACCAGGCTCAAATTATCCTCGTAGTGGATTGCCATGCCCAGATCGGACAATTCATCGGTCAGCGGCGTTTCAGTCTTGTCGTAACCCGCTACCTTTTTGTTGATTAACTTGAAATAACGTGACAAGGCCGACATGCCAATGCCCCCTATTCCGATAAAGTAGACGTTATGTACTTTCTTTATGTCCATAATATGCTTTACTTCAACATCTTCACAATTTCATCAACAATGTGTTCCGTAGCCTCGGGCATGGCCAAGCGCTTGATATTGCCAGCCAATAGGGTTTGCCGCCCTTGGTTTTTCACGAGCGAACCGAACACCTGTTCAAATTCAGCATCCAATTGCGATTCAGCGAGCATCAAGGCCGCGTTTTGGGCCACCAAGGCTTTTGCGTTTTTGGTCTGATGGTCTTCCGCAACGTTGGGTGAAGGGATGAACAATACAGGTTTGCCCACGATACAGAGTTCCGATACCGAGCCCGCCCCGGCGCGCGAGATGACGAAATCGGCGGCGGCATAGGTAAAATCCATTCTGTTCAAAAAATCGAACACTTTCACCTTCTTGGATTCGTATTTCCCATACTCCCCGAAATACAGCTTGCCGCACTGCCATATCAATTGTATGTCGAGGGATTCAAAATATGGAAGTTCTTTTTCAATCAGTTGATTGATGCGCCTCGAGCCAAGGCTTCCCCCCAAGACCAATAAAGTTTTCTTTGTCTTTTCCAATCCGAAAAAATCCAATGCCTTATTGCTATTTTCGTTGATGGCCAACAAATCACCCCTAACGGGATTGCCCGTTTTTACGATTTTTGAAGCCGGAAAAAAGCGTTCCATGCCGTCGTAGGCCACACAAATTTTGGCGACCCGATCTTTGAGCCATTTATTGGTGATGCCCGCATAGGAATTTTGCTCCTGCAGCAAACAAGGAATGTCCCTGCCCGAAGCAACCCTAAGCAAGGGGCCACTGGCAAAGCCACCTGTACCGATCACGGCATGGGGTTTAAAACGTGTTATGATCTTATTGGCCTTCATCAAACTACTGATCAGTTTAAGCGGAAACATTAAATTTTTCAGGGTCAGTTTCCTTTGTAACCCACTTATCCATAGTCCTTCGATCGGATACCCTGCCAGGGGTACCTTTTCCATTTCCATTCGATCCTTGGCACCGACAAAAAGAATGTCGGCCGTCGGATATCTTTTTTTCAGAGCATCGGCGATGGCTATTGCGGGATAGATATGTCCGCCCGTACCTCCACCGGAAAGTATAAACCTATAGTTGTCCACTCAATACTTCTAACGGATTACTTTCATCTATTTTAGAATGCTGCCCCTCCTTATCGGCTTCCTTGATGCTCGCGCTCAAGATGATACCGATGGCCAGACATATCATCCAACTCGATGTGCCCCCACTGCTGATCAACGGCAAGGTCTGCCCGGTTACCGGAAACAGTTCCACTGCCACCGCCATATTGATCAATGCCTGGAATACGATGGGCAGCCCTACCCCGAGCACCAGCAATTTTCCGAAAACCGTTGGATTGCCATTGGCCACCACCACGATTCGAAACAACAACAACAGGTAAAAAAGCAACAGCGCAAACCCCCCTAGCAAACCATATTCTTCCACGATGATCGCGAAGATGAAATCGGAAGAGCTCTGTGGCAAAAAATTCTTTTGCACGCTCTTTCCGGCACCTTTCCCGAACATACCTCCCGTGGCAATGGCAATCTTTGCCTTTTCAATTTGATAATCGGCATCGGTATCGATATCGGAAGCGTCGAAAAAGTTCGTGAACCGCTTTTCCCAGGTATCGACACGGTTTTGGAACAGATCAGGGGCCGCCTTTGCAACCAGAATGAAAAGCGTAAGGCACAACAATCCCGTGCCCACGATTCCAACCAAATATTTTATAGGATACCCCCCTAAAAAGCACAGTAACAAAACCATTGAGAAAATGATTGCCGCAGTAGAAAAATTGGCGGGCAAAATAAGGATGATCACCAAAAAAACGGGCAGCCAAAGGGGCAAAATGCTTTCCTTGAAAGTAGGAATCCTGTCTTTGATTTTGGTCAAATACCTGGCGACATAGATCATCAAGACCACAGAAGCGAGATTGGAGGTCTGAAAGGTAATGCCCACCAACGGCAATTGAATCCAACGACTGGCATTGGCGCCTCCGATGGTGGTCCCTTGCGCCAAGGTGAAGACCAATAAAACAATGAGTATGGGCATCGCAATCAGTGATAGGCCCTTAAAAAAATGGGTGGGGATCCTGTGTACACCGTAGATAATTCCGAAACCAAGTACCAAAAGCAGCCCATGTTTTAACAGGTATCCCGTAGTGGTACCGTTGCCGACCACATAAACGAGATTACTGCTGGCACTGTATACAGGGAGAAAAGAAAATATCGCCAACAAGGCCACCACGGCCCAAATGGTTTTATCCCCTTTTATACTTTTGATCAGCTGTATCACCTTTATAAATTTTTGATCGCTTCTTTAAACTGATTGCCCCTATCCTCGTAATTTTTGAACAGATCGAAACTGGCACAGGCCGGCGATAATAGCACGATATCGCCCTTTTCCGCAATTTTGTAGGCCACCTTTACGGCCTCTTCCATGGCGAAGGTCTCTACCATCAGATCCACCACATTGCCAAAGGTTTCCTTGATCTTTGAATTGTCGAGACCAAGGCAGATAATGGCCTTTACCTTTTCCCGTACCAATGGCATCAATTCCCTATAATCATTACCCTTGTCGACACCGCCCACGATCCAAACAACAGGGGCGGCCATACTGTCAAGGGCATAATAGGTAGCATTGACATTGGTCGCCTTTGAATCGTTGATGTATTGCACGTGGGCAATCTTGAGCACTTTCTCCAAGCGATGGGCCGCACCTTGAAAATTGGTCACGCTGTTGCGGATGGTTTCCTTGCGGATACCCACCAATTTGGCCACGGTGGCCGCGGCCATGGTATTCTTTAAATTGTGTTTCCCCTCCAGGGCTAAGTTATCGGTCATGATTCTTAATATAGTGTTGTCGGTTCTAATTTCAATTTGATCGTTTTTTATATAGGCCCCTTGCGCTACTTCCTTATCGAGCGAGAAAGGCAATAATTTTGCTTGAACGGGATGCTTCCGCAACCATTCCACCAAAACCTCATTGTCGGCGTCATAGATCAAGTAATCATTTTGGGTTTGATTCTTGGAAATCAGAAATTTTGAGGCGATGTAATTATCGAACACGTAGCCATAACGGTCGAGATGGTCTGGCGTTATGTTGGTTATGATGGCGATATGCGGCTTGAAGGTGATAATGCCATCCAATTGAAAACTGCTGATTTCCAGCACATAAAAATCAAAATCGTTTTCCGCCACCATCTTAGCGAAACTGTCCCCGATATTTCCCGCAATGCCCACCTTGAGCCCACCTTGTTTCAACAGGTGATAGACCAACATGGTCGTGGTGGTCTTGCCATTGCTGCCCGTTATCCCTACAATTGTGGCCTGGGTGTATTTGGCGGCAAATTCGATTTCGGATACCACCGGTA
>JBATHI010000066.1:0-9016 GCA_049666645.1 Flavobacteriaceae bacterium
GATCCATATTGGTTTCCTCCAATCAATTGAAGGAGAACAAGCTCAGCGAACTTCCCGACAATTTGATCGTCTTCGCGACCACCAGCCAATTGGTGGAGTCGATCGGGGAAGGCCTCAAAAAAATCAAAAAAAAATATGGCCCTCAGATTCCCGCCAATATTACCACCATCAAGCATTTTCAAGCTACGGATAGCAATGCAGACGATTTTTTGACCTACGGAAGCAGCTCGAAAAATTTGTATCTTTTGCTTTTGGAAGATCTATAATATGAGGGAAATCTTAAGGCGAGCATTAACGGGGGCGGTTTATATTATTTTATTGCTTTCCGCCATCTTCCTAAGTTCCGACGCCTTTGATTTTCTCATCATGATTTTTGGACTTGCCTGCATCTATGAGTTCAAGCGATTGGTCGGCCTTCAAGGATATTACATCTTTTTGGCCTATTTGATGCTCTGGTGGGTGTTTATCTATCTGATCGAGGAACAAGACAAAATACCGATCAACATCTTGAAGTCGGTCACGATTGCCGTAGATCTTGCCATGCTCTATTTTCTTTTTTCGAAAAAACCGAGTACCATCACAAAATACAACCGGTTCATCGCGGGACTTTTTTATATCGGTGGTGGTTGCATCTTTCTTACCATGATCCCCTACAAGAACAACGAATTTTCAAAATTCTTGATTATGGGTATTTTTATACTGATATGGGTAAACGATTCCTTTGCCTATCTGGTAGGACGCAGTATTGGAAAAACCAAGCTCTTTCCTTCCGTATCACCCAAGAAAACCGTTGAAGGTGCGGTAGGGGGCCTGTTGTTCACTTTGGCGGCAGCCTTTTTGATGGCCCGATATGAACCTTCCATCAGCACCTCGCAGTGGATGGTCTTGGCATTGGTGATCGTCGTATCCGGTGATTTGGGTGATCTGGTCGAATCGAAGCTCAAAAGATTGGCAGGGGTAAAAGATAGCGGTGCCCTGTTGCCCGGACACGGTGGCATGCTCGATCGCCTCGACAGTTTGGTTTTTGCCGCACCCTTTGCTTATTTAACCCTAACCCTTTTTACCTATGTTTCATAAAGAAGGCCAAAAAATTATACTGACCACCTTTTTTCTGGTGGTAGCCACTATATTGATCACGGCTTTTGTCGTATCCGTACCATGGTTGAAATGGTTACTGCAGGGTATCGCACTGATCATCTTGATCTTGATACTGCAATTTTTTAGAAATCCCAAACGAACCATAAAACGCAATTTTGATGAAATCTTAGCTCCGGTCGATGGCAAGGTCGTGGTGATCGAAGAGGTGATGGAAACCGAATATTTCAATGAAAAACGCCTACAGATTTCCATTTTTATGTCGCCCATAAATGTACACGTGACCCGTTATCCTGCCAGTGGGGAGGTCAAATATTCTAAATATCATCCTGGCAAATACCTTGTGGCTTGGCATCCCAAATCGAGTACCGAGAACGAGCGTACTACAGTGGTGATCCGTACCCCAAAATTTGGAGACATACTTTATCGACAGATAGCCGGTGCGCTGGCCAGGCGCATCATCAACTATGCCGAAGTGGGCGAGAGCGTGCAACAGGGCGAGGATGCCGGATTCATAAAATTTGGTTCAAGGGTCGATTTGTTATTACCTTTGGACAGTGTGGTAACGGTGAAGCTGAATCAGTCGGTCATTGGGGGCAAGACCTGTATAGCCACATTAGCCAAAAAGAATGGCAAATGATAAGCTACATATGAAGTTTGCCAAGGCGGTGGAGTTTATCAATAACTACTCCGAACCCTTACCTGCGGATGTGCTCCTGAAGCTTTATGCCTACTACAAGATCGCAAGCGAGAACAAGAACAATCCCGGAAGCAAAACCCCATTGATCAATGCCTTTAAGGCAAATGCGCTGATCCAGGCCAAAAACATGGACCAAAAAGCGGCCATGCGGAGCTATATAAAATTGGCGAAAACCCTACAGTCATAGATACTTTGGGCCTTTTTAACAATAACCCGGGATTCATTCATAGAGGTCGTCCAAATCGGCATTGCAAAGGTCGAAAAAAAGATTGCCCATTTTAATGGTAACATCCGTAAAAAAACGTGCCCCTTTTTCCTTGGTCGATTGATGTGGATTGCCAACACCCGTATCCTCACTGATTTTTGACCATTGGCGCTCTGCCCATACCCAACCTTCCGAAAATGCCCTGATCTTGAATTTTTTATCCTTCCCGTCGCCCCATTTCGACTTTGGCAAGACCAGTTCGGGTTTAAGATAAAGCATCAAGCTGGTTTCCATCTCGTCAGCATGATCACCCTTTTCCTCAAAATAGAGGGATTTGTCCATCGCTTGGAACCAATTTGAAAAGCTGATGAACAGATTTGGGAATTTCAAGCCCAATTCCCTGACCAAGGGTTTGAAGTTGTTGCCTCCATGGCTGTTGAATATCAGTAGTTTTTTGATGCCCTGCCGATCGAGGACGGTACAGATATCGGATAAGATGGCATATTGGGTACTCGGATTAAGATTGATATCCAAATAAATGTCGGTTTGTCCGGTATTCACGCCGAACGGAATGGTGGGCAGAACAATGGGTCTGGCACCTTTTTCCCATGCCAACCTGGCCGCCTCCGCAGCGATCAGGTCGCTTTCAAAAACATCGGTGGCATAGGGTAGATGGTAGTTATGGGCTTCCGTGGCGCCCCATGGCAAAATGGCGAGTTCGAAAGTCGTATCCCTAAGGGCATCCCAATTGGTTTCGGCTAAAATATAGGGTCTCATCCAGGGTTGATTTTTATATGGCCATTTCGGAATTGGCGGGCAAAGGTTCCTTCCATGTAAAATAGATCGCACCAAAAATGGTGATCAAAAAATAAAGACCGACCCAAAGACTGCCCCTATCGAAAAAAGCATCGACCCCAAACCAATCGCCTTGCCACCAAATAAAGGCAAGGCCGATAAGTCCCCGAAACACCTCGATCCACAGCGCATAACGATTCCTGTCCATTAAACTGGTATAACCATAAATTCCAACAAATATGAAGAAACCGAACAACAAGAGTCCGTTGAACCCTATTGCCGAATAATTGTAGAACATAAAAAGCAGCAAGATCAGGATGCTCAACATCTGAAATACGATGTATCCCTTGAAAACTCCGCTTGCAGGGGTCTCATATCGCTTGAAGGCGTAAACATCTGAAATGGTTTCCATCGGAAAATTCTCTTTCACATCCTCAGGACGCCATCCAGTAGGCATGAACCAAATCCGAAACTTGTCCCAATAGTTTCGGGTATGCCAAGCATCTTGCAACAACCTCCAAAAATGCTGAAAATTAATGTGGATCGGATTCCAGGTGCCTGCGGGTTTCAATACACCGTATTGTGGGGGTACCTCTGGCAATTCCTCTTGAAAGGTTCCGAACCATCGATCCCAGATGCTCAATATCTGCCCGAGATTCTTATCAATATATTCCGGATTGATCGCATGGTGTACCCGATGTTGCGAAGGGGTAACGATGATATATTCCAACCAACCCATCTTTCCAATGTGCTGTGTATGGTACCAGAACTGGGCAAATAGATGTATGGGGCCCAAAATTGCGATGACCTCGTAGGGTACTCCCACCAGGGCCGCCGGAATGAGAAGCAACGGAAAATAACCGATCAAATTGGAGATCGATTGCCGTAGGGCACAGGCCAAATTAAATTCTTCACTGCTATGATGTATGACATGTTGGTTCCAAAAAATATTGACCCGATGGCTCAGCCGGTGGTTCCAGTAGCCGGCAAAATCAATAACCAAAAACGCCACCGACCAAACCAACCAAGTGGCCTTGATATGGGTAACCGCCAAATGTTCCAAAAGGTAGGGATAGGATACCAAGATCACCCCCAGCCCCAGCGAGTCCTTCACGATATTGGTGAGTCCGGAACTGACGCTCGAAACCGTATCCATTACCTTATGCTTCTGGTTTTTGACCCAATGGCCATAGGCAATTTCAACCACAAGTAAGAGGATGAAAAAAGGGATGGCATAAAGAAGTGCAGTTGCGTAGGCTTCCAAAATGATAATTTGTAAATGACCGAATCTGTTACAAGTTACTAAATTAGGCCTTTATCTCGATTTCAAAAAAACAAACCTCGGCATTATGATAATGGCTGGGAAGGTTGCCTACATGGCTCAGTTTCGATATCCCCAGAAATCGAAACCCGCAATTTTGATAATGTGCGATAAGCCTTGTATTGTAGCCACAGGTATCCATTCTTATAAATTGTTTATGGTGGGCAACGCAATAGTTGTTGGCCCAAGCCACGATTTCAGAAACGAAATGTTTGCCCCTAAAAACAGGATTGGTGGCAATTCGGTGAATATATATGGCAGCATCATTTTCGCTATGCTCCCAAATTTCGGGATCTGAAAAGGTAATGGTCCACACACAGGCAATCTCCCCGTCGATTTCAATCTGCCAAATGCGTTGCTCCCGGATTTCGGTTTCCACCATCGCTCTTTCAAAAGTCGGCCATTGGTTGGCGGGAAATACGATTTTCTGATAGGCCGTGGCCAATCGATAGAGCCGAAATATGTCATCGAGGTCGGCTAAGGTGCAATTGTAAATTTTCAATGGTCTGCATGATTTATGGATATGCTATCTCATGGTCAGGCAAAGGCGTCGGGCCATTGCAGGATGTTCAAATAGCATTGGTATAAACCCGTAAGAAAAACTAGTTGTTTAACCTGTTCGGGGTTCAAAAAATTAATGCCAAGGCCTTCAAGAACATGGTTGTTGAACGTCGGTCGTTCATCAACCGCTGCTACCGAAATATTTTGCAAGCAAATACGCCGCTTTTACAACGGCTTCTTTCCGGAAATTATATTATAAAGAATTACAATAACCGCAATCACAATTAAAATGTGAAGCAAGCTACTGGTAGCGATTCCGGGAACAATGTTCAATATTCCCAATAACCATAGAACAATACAGATAACGGCAACGAGCCAAAGTAGACTTCTCATAATTCCTAAGGTTTAGATTGTCCGGTTAAGATAGGGAACTAATCCGATTGAGGATGAAAAATCGTTACAATATATCAGAAAGGTCTTTCGAAAAAAACCTGGCCCAACCAAGGATCAAGCAATGATATCTTCATGCAGTGGTGCACTACCCAGCTTTAATAGACTTCCCCTTAATGAACAGCGAAACCGTGCCAATACGACCACCACAAAACCTTGCACTAACATTACTCCAAACTGGACAAGCTTTTCTCCAAAGTTTCTATTTTGGCTTCGGCATCGGCCTGCTTTTTGCGTTCCAATGCGATGACCTGTTCGGGTGCATTGCCCATAAAACGTTCATTGTTCAATTTCTTTTGCACCGACAGCAAAAAGCCTTTGGTATATTTCAGCTCGTCCTTAATCTTTTCGATTTCGGCGGCCACATCAACACTGCCCTTTATCGGTATGAAGTACTCGTTGCTTTTCACACGAAAGCTCAGTGCCCCATCAACCGACGCGTCGACCGTAACGATTTGGTTGAGATTCGTAAGCCTGGCGATGACCACATCCCAAGCCTGGTCGATATTTTCCTCATTGCGTACCATAAGATCGAGTTCCTCCTTCATCGCAATGTTTTCATCCTTACGGATGGTACGCACCCCTGAGATGACCTCAGCGGCAAAATCGAAACTATGTATCAATGCTTTGTTTACCTTCCCCACCTCGGGCCACTTGGCAATGACCAATGCCTCTTTGGGGGTACGAGGCGCCGTGCGTTGCCAGATCTCTTCGCTCAAAAAAGGCATAAAAGGGTGTAGGATCTTTAAATTTTGTTCGAACAATTCAATAACCTCCTCCAAGGTTTTGCGATCGATGGGCTGCTGATAAGCAGGTTTTACGATTTCCAAAAGCCAGGAACAGAAATCGTCCCAAACCAACTTATAGATCGTCATCAAAGCGTCGGAAATTCTATATTTCCCAAAATGGTCTTCGATCTCGATAAGGGTTTCATTGAATTTTGAGCGGTACCAGGCAATCCCCAATCGGGAGGCATCCGGTTGCGGTAGGTCTGCAATCTCCCAACCCTTTACCAGTCTAAAGGCATTCCAAATTTTGTTGGCAAAATTTTTGCCCTGCTGACAGAGGTCTTCATCGAACATCAGATCGTTGCCCGCGGCAGCACTCAGCAAAAGCCCAACCCTTACCCCATCGGCCCCGTACCGGTCAATGAGGCCCAGGGCGTCGGGCGAGTTCCCTAACTGCTTCGACATCTTGCGCCTTTGTTTATCCCTTACGAGTCCCGTAAAATAAACGTTTTCAAAAGGGCGTTCCCCCCTGTATTCGTAGCCTGCGATGATCATTCGGGCCACCCAGAAAAAGATGATGTCCGGTCCCGTGACCAAATCGTTCGTGGGATAATAATAATTGATCTCTTCATTATCTGGATCTAGGATTCCACCAAAAACACTGATGGGCCACAACCATGACGAGAACCAAGTGTCCAAAACATCTTCATCCTGTTTCAGATCATCGAGCTTTAATACCTTTTTGGTAACTTGTGATTTGGAAGATAGTTTGGCGTTCGCCATTTTCAAAGCTTCCTCCCTGCTTTCGGCCACTACAAATTCGTCCTGCCCATCACCATAGTAATATGCAGGTATCCTCTGGCCCCACCACAATTGGCGTGAAATGTTCCAATCGCGAATGTTCTCCATCAAGTGACGGTAAGTGTTTTCAAATTTTTTCGGGAAAAATTTTATTTCATGGGTCTTTAAAACGGCCTTCAACGCGGGTTTTACCAAATCTTCCATCTTCAGGAACCACTGGTCGCTCAGCCGGGGTTCGATGACCGCCTTGGTGCGTTCGGAAGTACCCACTTTGGTCAGGTAGTTTTCGGCCTTGATCAGATATCCTTTTTCTTCCAGTTCTTTGGAGATAAGCTTTCGCACGACGAAACGGTCCATTCCCCCATAATGCAAGCCATAGGTGTTCAAGGTCGCATCGGCATTGAAAATATCGATAGTCTCCAATTGGTGTTTTTCTCCCAGCAACTTATCGTTGACGTCATGGGCCGGGGTAACCTTGAGGCAGCCGGTTCCGAACTCCATATCTACATATTCGTCTTCGATGATCGGTATCTCCCTATTGCAAATGGGCACAATGGCCTTTTTCCCTTTTAAATGCCGGTACCTTTCATCCTGGGGATTGATACAGATCGCGGTATCGCCCAAGATGGTCTCCGGCCTGGTTGTGGCAATGGTCACTTTTTCAGAAGATCCCGCGATGGGGTACGACAGATAATATAGTGTGCCCTGCCTTTCTTCATAGATTACCTCTTCATCGGAAAGCGTGGTCAATGCCTCGGGATCCCAATTCACCATACGGTAGCCGCGATAGATCTGCCCTTTGTTATAGAGGTCGACAAAAACCTTGATGACCGAGGCGTACATATCGTCATCCATGGTAAATTTAGTGCGCTGCCAATCACAGGAACAGCCCAATTTCTTCAGCTGTTCCAAAATAACCCCTCCATATTCGTGAGTCCATTCCCAGGCATGGTCCAAAAATTCTTCCCTGCTCAGATTGGATTTATTGATTCCAGACGCTTTCAGCTTGGCCACGACTTTGGCCTCAGTAGCGATACTTGCATGGTCGGTACCAGGTACCCAACAGGCGTTCCTGCCCATCAGTCTTGCCTTTCTGATGAGCACATCCTGTATGGTATTGTTGAGCATATGGCCCATGTGCAGCACGCCGGTGACATTGGGTGGGGGTATTACGATGGTATAGGGCTCCCTTTCGTCGGGGAGGGATTGGAAGTACTGATGTTGCATCCAGTAATCGTACCAGTGGCGCTCCACCCGTTGAGGTTCATATTTTGAAGGGATATCCATAATTTTTGGAACGATTATTGCTTAACATACGCTGTTCGCATTAAACAAGCGTGGAACAAATGTTAAAAAATTGATATTAAGGCCGATTGGCCCTTATTTGAAATACGAAACAAAAATAAGTAACGTTAATAGATAACAAAAGAATTTTGGAGGTTCATCTCAAAAGATTTACTTTTGAAATTCACCCAAAACCAGAAATAATGAAAAAAATAGTACTTGTATTATTTGTTGGCCTACTCGGTTTTAGTCTTACCGCTCAGGATAATGTGGCTAAAATTGAATTCAAGACAGAAACGATCGATTATGGGGTCATCGAAAAAGGAAGTGACGGTTTGCGTACATTCGAATTCACGAACACAGGAAACGCGCCTTTGATCATCAGCAAGGTGAGTTCAAGTTGTGGTTGCACCATTCCAAATTGGTCAAAAGACCCGGTAATGCCTGGAAAATCAGGTGAAATTCAAGTGAAATACGACACAAATAGGGTTAATCCCATCAGGAAAGCCGTCACGGTGATATCCAATGCCGATACACCCACCAAAGTATTGAAAATTATAGGTGAGGTAAAGGAACCGGAAGGCAAATAATCAGTTCCAAGAAATTTTAGGTTTAACCCTGATCTTCTACAGCACGCATGGGATCAGGGTTTTTCTTTGAAAACATTTTTGAGCACAAAAGAGAAGAGCAACCCGGAATCGTAGCGCTCAATAAGGACTTTGATGCGCTTGCCTTCCTTTTCATTTAGCATCTGCATGATTTCCTGAAGTTTATAACGGTGAACGCTTTTGCCGTTTACGGCCAAGACCACATCCCCTTCCCTTAGCCCTGCCGTTTCGGCCGGACTCCCCGCGCGTATACCCGAAACGATGATTTCAGGAACCAGGCTTAGACGGGTACGGTTCTCAAATAGAATTTGTACGTTGCCAAAGGTATCGGCGTCTGATTTGACCATGCCCCTGGAATCCGCGATTTTTTCGGCAATATATCTTAGACCATCGTGTTGCAGTTCAATGCCGCTCATATTATATTGGAAAGGATTGTTGAAATTGTTGTTTTTCCTAAGGGATACTTTGTTGTTCGGGTAATCGATCACCATATTGAAACGCTTGAGTATCTCACCCCCCATGCTCCCG
>JBATHI010000067.1:0-7342 GCA_049666645.1 Flavobacteriaceae bacterium
TTCTTCCCTTGCGCAACACGGTCTTGTTTCCTGGGGTAGTGATTCCGATCACCGCGGGAAGGGACAAATCGATCAACTTGATCAAAGATGCCAACAATGGCAGCAAGGTAATCGGCGTGGTTTCCCAAAAAGACGAAACCACCGAAAACCCCGATATTAAGGATATCAATACCTTGGGCACAGTAGCCAAAATACTGCGTGTGTTGCAAATGCCGGATGGCAATACGACCGTTATCATTCAAGGCAAGAAAAGGTTCGAAATCGCCGAGGTTCTTACCAAAAAGCCCTATCTAACGGCAACCATTCGGGAAACCAAAGAGAAGAGACCCAAAGAGGGCGACAAAGAGTTTTTGGCCATCATAGACAACATCAAGGAACTGGCATTGAAGATCATCAAGATCAATCCCAATATTCCGAGCGAGGCCTCTTTTGCGATACAGAACATCCAGAGCAATTCTTTTTTGATCAATTTCGTATCCTCCAATCTCAACTTGAGCGTGGAGGAAAAACAAGATTTATTGGAAATCAATAGCCTGAAAGACAGAGCATTGGCTACCTTGAAGTACATGGACATGGAACTCCAGAAATTGGAGTTGAAAAATGTGATCCATTCGAAGGTCAGAAGCGATATGGACCAGCAACAACGCGAGTATTTCCTGCACCAACAAATGAAGACCATCCAAGAGGAATTGGGCGGTGTATCCTACGATGAGGAAATACAGGAGATGCGCATTCGGGCCAAAAAGAAGAAATGGAATAGGAATGTCGCCGAATATTTTGAAAAGGAATTGGCCAAAATGCAACGCATGAACCCACAGGTGGCCGAATATTCGATCCAAAGAAATTATCTGGATTTGGTGCTTGATCTGCCATGGAACGAATATTCAAAGGACAAATTTGATCTGAAACGGGCAGAGAAAATACTGGACCGAGATCATTATGGTCTGGAGGACGTGAAACGAAGGATTATCGAATACCTTGCCGTTCTAAAGCTGCGCAACGATATGAAATCCCCAATCCTGTGTCTTTATGGCCCTCCAGGGGTCGGAAAGACCTCTTTGGGCAAATCTGTGGCGGAGGCCTTGGGAAGGGAATATGTTCGCATGTCATTGGGTGGATTGCGCGACGAAGCGGAGATCCGTGGCCATAGGAAAACTTATATCGGCGCCATGCCGGGAAGAATTATCCAGAGCCTCAAAAAGGCAGGGACCTCCAATCCCGTTTTTATCTTGGACGAAATCGACAAACTCTCGAATAGCAATCAAGGCGACCCGTCCTCGGCTATGCTCGAAGTGCTCGATCCAGAGCAAAACTATGATTTCCATGATAATTTTCTGGAACTTGGTTACGACCTTTCCAAGGTCATGTTCATTGCCACGGCAAACAATCTTTCCAATATCCAGCCCGCGTTGTTAGATCGAATGGAGATCATCAATGTTACCGGCTATACCATTGAAGAAAAGGTAGAAATTGCCAAGAGGCACCTTTTGCCAAAGCAACTAAAGGAACATGGCCTCTTGGCAAAACACCTCAAAATTGGCAAGTTACAGATGGAAAAGATCGTGGAGGGCTATACCAGGGAATCTGGAGTACGCGCTTTGGAAAAACAAATTGCCAAAATGGTGCGCTACGCGGCCAAATCAATTGCCATGGAGGAGGCATACGAGGTTAAGGTAAGCAACGAAGACATTGAAAAAGTGTTGGGCCCACCACGAATGGAACGTGACAAGTATGAAAATATCGAGGTGGCCGGAGTGGTCACGGGGTTGGCATGGACCAGTGTGGGAGGTGATATTCTTTTTATCGAATCGATCATATCGAAAGGGAAAGGTGACCTGAACATTACGGGCAACCTTGGAAAGGTGATGAAGGAATCGGCCACCATCGCTATGGAATACATCAAGGCAAATGCCGATCGGTTTGGCATAGATCCAGAAGTGTTTTCAAAGTACAATGTGCACATCCACGTACCGGAAGGCGCCACCCCCAAAGATGGTCCGAGTGCGGGTATTACCATGCTCACATCCCTGGTATCCCTGTTCACCCAACGCAGGGTCAGGAAAAGCTTGGCCATGACCGGGGAAATAACCCTAAGGGGAAAGGTGCTGCCGGTGGGCGGCATCAAAGAAAAAATTCTAGCGGCAAAAAGGGCAAGGATAAAGGATATCATTCTTTGTAAAGACAATGAAAAGGACATCAAGGAGATCAAACAGGAATACCTGAACGGGCTTACCTTTCACTATGTCACAGACATGCATGAGGTTATCGAATTGGCCATTACAGAAGAAAAGGTAAAACATGCCAAAGTGTTATGATCAACACCCTTGAATTTTAAAATGTTTCCAGATTATCCATAAATTCCTAAGCCCTACTTTGGAATTCTACCTATTTTTGGCCAATGCGAAAAATCACCATAGCAATTGACGGTTATTCGTCGACCGGAAAAAGTACCATTGCCAAGCAATTGGCGAAATCGTTGGGATACGTTTACGTCGATACCGGTGCCATGTACAGGGCGGTTACCCTTTTTGCCATGCGTAACGGATTTGTCGGGGAGGACAAAAGAAATTTTGAAGCCTTGGTACGCTTATTGCCCAATATCCATTTAAATTTTGTCTTCAACAAAACTCTCGGATACTCAGAAATGTATCTGAACGGTGAAAATGTGGAGCAGGAGATCCGTAAGCTTGAGGTTTCCAAATATGTAAGCAAAATTGCAGCGTTGGAACAAGTACGGTTCAAGTTGGTGGAAATGCAAAGGCGAATGGGCGAAAAAAAAGGCATTGTTATGGATGGCCGTGACATTGGAACCGTCGTATTTCCGGACGCAGAGCTTAAAGTCTTCATGACCGCCTCACCTGAGGCAAGGGCCGCCAGGCGCTACAAGGAACTTCTGGAAAAAGGGGAAAAGGTGACCTACGAAGCGGTTTTGAAGAATGTTCAGGAACGTGACCATATCGATTCGCACCGCGAATTTTCACCGCTGATGAAGGCTGCTGACGCCATTGAATTCGACAATACCGACATGGGTCTCAAAGAACAGTTTGAGCGTCTCCATAACTATGCGTTACGGGTAATCGATACATCGGAACAGAAATAGAAAAGGGATGTGGAAACACATCCCTTTTGAAATAATTTTTCTTATTCCATTACAAATTGGGTATCACCAAAACCTGATCGGGATGGATGATATCCGGATTTTTCAAGATATTGGTATTTGCCGAAAAAATCTGTTTGTATTTCATGGCGTCACCGTAATAGTGTTTGGCAATCTTGCTTAAAGATTCCCCGCTCTTCACCACATGCCTATGGTATACCGAACTATCGGCAACAGTGATGTTCGCCTTGATGTCGGAAGGATGTTCCCCCCCCAATTCCTTGATTTTATCCCACAAAAGATCTTTTTCATAAGGTGTTTTGGCTTCCCCTTTCACTTTGAGAATACCACCTTCCTCGGTAATGTTGCCATCTTTGATGCCCAATTGTTCGCCAAGGTTCAATACGCCTTGATACTTTGCTTTAACACTCATAATTATTTTGATTAATGGTTATTGTTAATGACGGCAAGTTACGAATTTCCAATCGCTTTTTTTGTGGTTTTATCCAATAAAATGGCTGGTCTCAACTTTGGGCCGGTCGCATGGCATTGACAAAATCCATGACGTGAGGCGATGGGCGACCCCCTTTTGTCAAAGCCACATTTTTATCAGTTTTTTGGCCATTTCCACATACTTTCCGGCCTTTTTCAGCCAGGCTTGCAGTATCCCAAAAATTGGGTTGGTAATACCATAATAAATTTGTATTTTTGCCCACCTTTTTAGACAAAGAACCAAGAGGAAAAGGGACAGAAGAAATTTTAAATAACAGCTTTCGTGATCATTGTTCTACTCTTGTGACATCACGGAATACAAATTAGATCAGCAAATGGCTGAAGAAAAAGCAATCGCCCAGGTAGAAGAAACTACAATGGCACCAGAAGAAAAAAAGGCAGAAGCCCCAGTACAAAGTCCAAAGGAATTTTTAGAGAATTTCGATTGGGATAAGTACGAACAGGGTATTGAAAAGGTAGATGACACCAAACTCAAGGAATTTGAGTCCTTGGTGACCGAAAACTTCGTAGATACGGCAGACGCCGAAGTTGTTGAAGGAACCGTGGTTTATCTTACGGATCGAGAGGCTATCATCGACATCAATGCCAAATCGGAGGGCGTAATTTCCCTTAACGAATTCAGATACAATCCCGGTCTAAAGGTCGGTGATAAGGTAGAAGTACTTATCGATATCCGCGAGGACAAAAGCGGACAGCTGGTATTGTCCCACAGAAAGGCCCGCACCATTATGGCATGGGATAGGGTAAATAAGGCCCATGACAAGGAAGAAGTGGTGAGTGGTTTTGTGAAATGTAGAACCAAAGGTGGAATGATCGTTGATGTTTTCGGTATCGAAGCATTTTTGCCAGGGTCACAAATCGATGTGAAGCCCATTCGCGATTATGATCAATATGTGAACAAAACCATGGAATTCAAAGTGGTGAAGATCAACCATGAATTCAAGAACGTTGTTGTATCCCATAAAGCCCTGATCGAAGCGGATATAGAAGAACAGAAGAAAGAAATCATCAGCCAATTGGAGAAAGGGCAAGTATTGGAAGGGGTGGTAAAAAACATCACTTCCTACGGTGTCTTTATCGATTTGGGCGGTGTTGACGGATTGATCCATATCACCGATCTATCATGGAGCAGGATCAACCATCCGAACGAAGTGGTCGACCTTGACCAAAAGCTCAACGTGGTCATCTTGGATTTCGATGAAAATAAATCCCGTATCCAATTGGGACTCAAACAGCTGGAGAAACATCCATGGGATGCTCTCAGCGATGAGATCAAAATTGGGGACAAAGTGAAAGGCAAGGTGGTTGTAATCGCTGATTATGGTGCTTTTATTGAAGTTGCCGAAGGCGTAGAAGGACTGATCCACGTATCTGAAATGTCATGGTCTACACATCTTCGTTCTGCCCAGGATTTTGTAAAAGTAGGCGATGAAATCGAGGCCGTGGTATTGACCTTGGATCGTGAAGATCGTAAGATGTCATTGGGTGTGAAACAATTGACCCCAGATCCCTGGACCGATATCACTTCCAAATACCCTGTTGGTTCAAAACATACCGGAATTGTTAGAAACTTTACCAATTTTGGAGTGTTCGTGGAACTTGAAGAAGGTATCGATGGACTCATCTACATTTCAGATCTGTCATGGACCAAGAAAATCAAACACCCATCTGAATTTGTTACCGTAGGTGACAAACTTAAGGTAGAAGTTTTGGAGCTCGATGTTGAAGGCCGTAAATTGAGTCTTGGACACAAACAAACCACTGAAAATCCTTGGGACAAGTACGAAACTGAATATGCTGTCGGTACAGTGCACAAAGGTGCGATTACCGAAATAGTGGATAAGGGAGCTACGATCGATTTCAATGAGGACATTACCGCGTTTATTCCACAGCGCCATTTGGAAAAGGAAGATGGCAAAAAATTGGCCAAAGGAGAAGAAGCCGAATTTAAGATCATTGAGTTCAATAAAGACTTCAAAAGAGTGGTTGCAAGCCATACCGCTATCTTTAGGGAAGAGGAAGAACGCATTGTGAAGGCAGCCGTTAAAAAAGCCAAGACCAGCGCTGATGAAGCCAAACCTACCTTGGGCGATGCCAACGAGCAGTTGCAGGCCCTAAAGGACAAAATGGAAGCCAAAGCAAAAAAGAAATAGTTTTTCTTGATCGATCATCGTATTTTGCGATGACAAATAATGAGCCCTGGCATTCTGGCCGGGGCTTTTTATTGTGATATATGCGATGCATCATAAAATTTACTGGGGAATTCCCTATTTTTGCGCTGTTATCGTATTGATGTTCGAACCCATGGGTCAAAAAGTATTGCTTACCTCAAAAGAAATAAACATCATACTGCACCGTTTGGCCTGTCAACTCCTCGAATCGCATCTCGATTTTAAAGAAACCGTATTGATCGGCTTACAGCCAAGGGGCATCTTTGTGGCCCAACGCCTCAAGAAGATTTTAGTGGAAGATTACAAGGTAAAGCATATTGCGCTTGGATTCTTGGACATTACTTTTTATAGGGACGATTTCAGAAGGGGAGATAAGACCCTTTCCGCAACACAGACCAAAATAGATTTTTTGGTCGAGGATAAAAAAGTAGTACTGATAGATGATGTGCTGTACACGGGAAGGAGCATCAGGGCCGCCCTCACGGCAATACAATCATTTGGAAGGCCCGCGGAAATAGAATTGTTGACTTTGATCGATAGAAGATTCAGTAGGCATTTGCCCATACAGCCCAATTACAGGGGAAGGCAGGTAGATGCCATCAACAACGAAAAAGTAAAGGTGATGTGGGAAGAGAATGATGGGAAAGACATCGTTTATTTGGTAGGTAAATGATTGGCAGCGATGATGCAATAGTATTTACGGGGCCAAGCCATCCCCAATAGATCAAGTATAATTGTAAAGCAAGGTAATGGGCGAATTGAGTGTAAACCATTTATTGGGAATAAAATATCTGAAAAAAGAAGATATTGCGCTCATTTTTGAAACCGCCGATCATTTTAAGGAAGTCATCAACCGATCGATCAAAAAAGTCCCTTCCTTACGGGATATTACCATTGCCAACATCTTCTTCGAAGATAGCACCCGAACCAAGCTTTCCTTTGAACTCGCAGAAAAAAGGCTATCGGCCGATGTGATTAATTTTTCCGCTTCCCAATCTTCGGTAAAAAAAGGCGAAACCCTGATCGATACCGTAAATAATATCCTATCGATGAAGGTTGATATGGTGGTCATGCGCCATCCGAACCCGGGCGCTGGAATATTCCTATCAAAAAATGTAAAGGCCTCCATCATCAATGCGGGCGACGGGGCGCACGAACATCCAACCCAGGCGCTGCTCGACTCCTTTTCCATCCGTGAAAAACTTGGTGGGGTGGGCGGTAAAAATGTGGTCATCGTAGGGGACATCCTGCACTCCAGGGTGGCACTCTCCAATATTTTCGCTTTGAAACTGCAGGGAGCGAACGTGAAGGTCTGTGGGCCAAGAACCTTGTTGCCGAAATACATTGAATCGCTCGGCGTAGGTGTGGAAACCGATCTAAGAAAGGCATTGAACTGGTGCGACGTCGCCAATATGCTGCGGATTCAGAACGAGAGGCTCGATATCAGCTATTTTCCCACCACCAGGGAATATACACAGCAATTTGGGGTAAATAAGGCCCTCCTCGACAGTCTTGATAAACAGATCGTGATCATGCACCCCGGTCCTATCAACAGAGGGGT
>JBATHI010000068.1:0-3929 GCA_049666645.1 Flavobacteriaceae bacterium
CTCCCAAACCACATGATAGCATCATGCAACCGGGTTCCCTGACCTTTAAAAAAACAAAAGACCCGGTCACCAACCTTTACGATTTTTCGCAGTGGTGGAGATGGACCATTGGAGCGAACTGGATGCATCCGAACGGACCGGGAAGTGATATTGTGGGCAAGGACAACGAGCCTGTGGTGCATATCGCCTATGAAGATGCCCTGGCCTACTGCAACTGGGCAGGGAGAAGGTTGCCAACCGAGGCCGAGTGGGAACTGGCCGCCAGGGGTGAAGCTTCGGCTTCGATATATACCTGGGGCGACGAAATCGATCTGTTGGCGGAAAGGGCCAATACTTGGAACGGTCAATTTCCGGTAAGCAACTCCTTGACCGATGGGTATGAAAACAGGGCACCGGTAAAGTCTTTCCCTCCAAATTCCTTGGGTCTTTTTGATATGGCAGGCAACGTGTGGGAATGGACCAGTGATTGGTACAATTCCAATTATTACCGTAACATGGCCAAGAACGAGCTGCCAGCTTACAATCCGAAGGGTCCGGAAGGGCCATTGAATGAACGCGATCCGTATGCCAAGGAAAGGGTCATCAAGGGAGGTTCTTTCTTATGTAGCGCCTCCTACTGTTCAAGTTACCGCATCTCGGCCAGAATGGCGACCAGTTTGGATTCTTCCCAGGAGCATCTCGGATTTCGGACCGTTGCCACGGTGGATATGCTACGGGCACAACAGGGCAGTACTAAAGAATGAAAGATTTTCCAGCACATTTCGCACCGGAACTTAGGGTGAAGTCTCCAGGGCGGATCAATTTGATCGGGGAACATACCGATTACAATATGGGCTATGTATTGCCGGCCGCCATCGAAAAGAGGATCATCATGGAATTCCAGCGAAACGGTTCGCAAAAGCACTGCCGCCTCTTCAGCAAGAATTTCAACGCCTATTTTGAGTTTGATCTAACAGCCCTGGCACCGAGTAAAGTGGCTTGGGAGAATTATGTATTGGGCGTAGTCAATGAAATCACAAAACGCAGTGAAGGCATGGGCGGCTTCGATTGTGTCCTGGAAAGCGACCTGCCGGCAGGTTCGGGTCTCAGTTCCTCTGCCGCATTGGAGTGCGGACTGGCCTATGGCCTCAACCAGCTATTCGACCTTGGGCTCGATAAGTTGGAACTGATCAAACTTTCGCAAAGGGCCGAACATACCTATGTGGGCACCCAATGTGGCATCATGGATCAATTCGCATCGGTGATGGGCAAGGCCGAACATGCGATCTTCCTTGACTGCCGATCATTGGCGTATGAAATGGTACCCATCGATATCGATCCCTATAAAATCATCTTGCTCAATACCAAGGTGGCACATAACTTGGCGACCAGCGAATACAATGTGCGCAAGCGGCAATGTGAGGCAGGGATAGCCGCACTGCAAGAACGATACCCCACCGTAACATCCCTACGGGATGTTACCGAGGCTATGTTGCTTTCCTGTAAACAAGAAATGGACGAAATCGTCTACAGACGCTGCGACTTTATCCTAAAAGAGAACGAAAGGGTTTTGCGGATGGTCAAGGCCTTAAGGCAAAATGACTTGCAGGAAGTGGGCAAACTGTTATACGAGGCCCATGAGGGCATCCGAAGAGACTACGAGGTAAGTTGTGTAGAATCTGATTTTTTGGTCGATTTCACCAAAGATTTAACAGGGGTTTTGGGGGCACGACAAACCGGCGGCGGATTTGGAGGCTGCACTCTGAATTTGGTACATGGATCCTTTTTGGATGAATTTATAGCAAAGGCAACGATATCCTATGAAGAGGCTTTCCAAATTGTTTTGGAAGCTTATGAAGTTCGGCCCAGTCAAGGTACCTTCAGCAATGAATTGGGCGATTGAGAACACGAATGCCGCACAACAAGGTAAATTGATGCGCTAATCGTGCATCAGTGCCTTTTCCAAATTGTCTTTATGAAGGCGGCTCATGGGAATCTGTTCCCCGCCGATTTCCACACCCGTACTGTTGAACTTTTCGATACGGGCCAAATTAACGGCGTAGGATTTATGGATACGGATGAACTGATCCTCGGGCAGTTTCTTTAAAAACGACTTCATGGTGGAAAGCACCATGATTTTGTTGTTGTCGGTAATCAACTTGATATAGTCGCCCAGTGCCTCTATCCATTTAATGTCGTTAATGAACACTTTTTTCTTTTGAAGGTTGCTGTTGACGAAAATAAATTCCTGTTCCTCGGCCCCTTCGGCAAGCTGGACATGATTGGTGACCGCCCTTTGAACGGCAACACTAAAGCGTTGTTGGCCTATGGGCTTCTGCAAATAATCGGTGACGTCGTAATCAAACGCCTTTAGGGCGTATTCCGATTTGCCTGAAATCAAAATGATCTGCGGCCGATTTTCAAAATTATCCAGAAAGTCGAAGCCGTTGATGATCGGCATTTCCACATCGAGAAAAATCAAATCCACCTCTCGGTCGGCCAATCCTTTTTGGGCCGACATCCCACTGCCATAAACGCCGTCAAGGATGAGGTTGGGATGTTTCTCAATTAACTTGGATACTACTTTTAACTGAAGTTCAGAATCGTCGACTACCGCTGTTCTCAGTATTTTGTTTACCATGGCATTTCTTTTTCTACTTTGCAAAATTAACCACTTCATCATCAAATGGAACTGACACAGGTCAGCATTTTTAATTTTTTGCCCTAAGGGCGGAAGTGGAAAATTTCAATTTCCAATGATGTACATGTCAAGTGGGGTAGCAACAAAGATAACAATATATTCAGTGATGTGGTTATTTGTAAGCAATAGCAGGAAATTACGGCTAAAGGGGGCAGATGTTGTCGAAAGTTCTTTGGGGCTGTTTTTTCGCCGGAAAACCTGATAACTTTTGATAACTAAGGGGTAGGATTTTTATCAAAAAACTTACTTTTGTCGAAATCGTTTAATCGAAGAAATTGATTATGGCTGAGCAAATCGAAAGAATAAAAACATTGATTATCGGATCTGGTCCGGCTGGTTATACGGCGGCCATTTATGCGGCAAGGGCCGATTTAAAGCCATTGGTATATACAGGGATGGAACCTGGAGGCCAATTGACCACGACCACGGAAGTCGACAACTTTCCCGGATATCCGGATGGTGTGGATGGCCCTACCATGATGTTGCAGCTGCAACAACAGGCCGAACGTTTCGGGACCGAGGTTCGTATTGGGATGGTCACCGCAGTGGAATTGAGCGATGAAGTTGGGGGTATCCACAAGGTCACCGTAGATTATGAAAAACAACTCGAAGCGGAGACCATCATTATTGCGACGGGAGCCACGGCAAAATACTTGAATATCCCCAGTGAACAGCGCCTTAGGGGCGGGGGCGTATCGGCTTGTGCCGTGTGTGACGGGTTTTTCTACAAAGGTCAGGACGTGGCCATCGTGGGTGCCGGAGACACCGCTGCTGAGGAAGCCTCCTACTTGGCCAATATCTGCAACAAGGTAACCATGTTGGTGCGCAAGGACGCCATGAGGGCTTCCAAAGCCATGCAACATCGCGTGAACAGCTTAAAGAATATCGAAATCAGATACAATACCGAGGTCGATGAGGTGCTGGGCGATCAAGTGGTGGAAGGACTTCGCATGGTAAACAACAAAACCGGTGAAAAGGAGGACATAGTGATTACGGGACTCTTCATCGCCATAGGCCACAAACCGAATACCGACATTTTCAAGGGGCAATTGGATATGGACGAAACAGGTTATATCATTACCAAGGGAAAGAGCACCAAAACCAACACAACAAACCCCACTCACCTTGGAGGGCAGTTGGGAACTTATCAATCGCTATAATTATGATGGTCAAAATGTGTCAGATACCATCCCCAATTTAAATGGATACCGACAGGTAAAGATATATAGCAAAGGAAAAGTAATGTGGA
>JBATHI010000069.1:0-5164 GCA_049666645.1 Flavobacteriaceae bacterium
CTTTGTCATGATGTTTTGTTTAATGGGTTGAAGCGATTTTTATTGCCTTTTTGATCCTGGTGTACGTGCCGCATCGGCAGATATTGCCGTTCATGGCAGTTTCGATTTCGGAATCGGAGGGATTGGGGTTTTGTTTCAGCAATGCGGATGCCGTCATGATCTGCCCGGCCTGGCAATAGCCACATTGTGGCACATCCACTTCCAGCCAAGCCTTTTGGACAGGGTGGTCTCCGTTTTCCGAAAGTCCCTCAATGGTCGTGATCTTTTGCTCCCCTACCGCCGATACCGGCAATTGGCACGATCGTACGGCATTGTCTTCCAGATGTATGGTACAGGCCCCGCATTGCGCGATACCACAGCCGTATTTGGTGCCGACCAATTTAATATGGTCCCTGAGCACCCAAAGTATGGGCGTAGTAGGGTCCACGTCCACTTCTTGCGATTTTCCGTTGATATTTAAGCTGTACTTTGCCATGATCGAAAATATTTGCTTGAAATTATGAATTTTCTTGCAGAAACGGAACACCCTATTCAAACATTTCAGCGCTATTTGTGTTAAAAAACACCCTTATTACTATTTGTCAATCAATATTTTAAGTTGATGAAGCCAGGATTTCACCTCGCGCTCTGCCTTAATTTCCTTATCTCCCTTAATGGCCAAAAAAATACCATCCCTTTCAATGCCTCCCTGAATGGAAAATCCTTCAAGTACATTACAACCCATATAAAGGGCCTTGACCGTTTTAAAACCGCTCCCGACCCCATAACCGACATGGGTATTGAAGGGAATCACCGTCTTACCGCCCAAATCGTTCCCGGCCAAAAAGCTTTTCATCGGTGGAGGTAGCCGCATCCCCCAAGTGGGAAAGCCCACAAAAACGGTGTCATATTTCGCAAGGTCGATTTTGGTCTTCAAGGGGGGCAAATAGCCGGTCTAAGTTACAGTGACAAGGGATGGCTCTTCCATTTGGTCGGATACAATAAAAATGTGAACGGAATAACCACCTCAAGCCAAGGTTTTCAGAACCAATACGAGTTTGTATTGGCCAATGGCAGTTACGATGCGAAGGGCTTTGATCTTTTGGTCAGAAAACAATTCAAGAACCTGAACACCTGGTTGAGCTGCTCCTATCTTACAAGCGACTATTATTTTAGATCCTTGCCGGATAAAAGCTTTCCGAATAATCTGGAAGTTGTCAACAGCACCACTTTTGGAGCTACCTATAACACTACCCATTTTCTTTATGCCGCCGGTATGAACTGGCATTCGGGGAAACCCATGACCAGGCCAATCGTTGGCAACGAATTGGTGGGCAATAGCGTCGACTATGGGTCAATAAACAAAGAAAGACTCGATGATTTTATGCGGGTAGACCTATCTGCCATGTATCAATTTAAATGGAATGGCACTGCCCAAATGAACATCGGCGTATCCATTTGGTACTTGTTGGACAAGGAAAACACCATCAATAATTTTTACAGGATCGGTGCGTTTGGCACAGCGGAAGAGGCGGAACAGTATTCATTGGGCTTTACGCCCAATGCATTTTTCCGAATCTATTTATAGCAGCTTTGGTTAATATGCCCCAACGGCCTAGGGGTGCGACAAAAATCGATTGTCGTTCAAATGTCCAACCATTTCTTGAAATCGGCGGCCTTATTTTTTGAGATGATGATGCTATTGCTGGAAGCGGGGTTCAATATAATTTTTAGTTGGTTGTTGCCATACCGCAATATCTCATAAATACCCTTGGCCGAAATGATATGCTGTCTATTGGCCCTAAAGAAAAACATGGGGTCCAGACTGCCATAAAGTTCGTCCAAACTTGAATTGCTAGAATGCCTTTGTCCGTCCAAACAGGTTATCCTGGTGACGGAATTTTCCGTGCTGATGAACGCGATCTCATCGACACGTACCGATATCAGCTTGTCCTTGGAGTAGGTCAACAATCGATTCTTGATCCTGGTGTTTTCCTCGTTCTCATTGGTGCCATCACTTTCTTCATCTGCCACACTTTTTGTGATTTTATCCTTAAGATTGTAGAGATCGGCGTTGAGTTTGGAGAGGTTTACCACTTCTTCGGCAAGTTTTTCATTCTTGAGCTCGAATGTTTTCTCGTAGTAGCTGCCCAAAAATCGAACCATAAGCAGGCATAGCAATACGATCGTGGCACTGCTAAGAAGATAAACCAGTAAAAAGTTGAATTTCAGCTGATCGATCTGTTTGTGGATTTTATCGATGTTCGCATGTGCGGCAATGATCCAATCCGAGTTTTTTACGGGATACAGATAAATGACCTCCGAACTTCTTCCGTCGTTTGAAAAATCCCTAATACCACCTTGAGGCAGTCTGTTTTGCAAAATATCATAGAAATCCTCGGAATTTATCTCATTATCGATCGATCTTACATAGGACTCGTTGGGGTTTGTTTTTTTGCCTATTCTTTGCGGATCCGGATGGCATATCTCTACCCCCGACCAATCGAACATGCAGATGAAACCGCTTTCAATATTGGTACCTTCTATACTTTTCTGGATATTATTGACAACGGTTTCCCTCTCCGTGCCGTTTTCCAGTTGGGAAGCAACAAGCTCGGCAAACTCGCGCGCTTCCCGTTTGCTCGATTCAATTTGTATCTCCAAAAAATGATTGGTGCTGACCTTGACCATATAGGCCATACTGAAATAGCCGACGACAAAGACTATTGTCGAAATGGCCAGTAATGTTAACAGATACAGATTATCCTTTTTCAAAACAACGGAAGTTATTCAAGGCTCAATTTTCCCTTTTAAGTCAATTTTTTTCCCTTTCACATTATTTTAATTGAATTAAAAATAGAACCATGTTAATTTAAAAACATTATAACCCAAAATGCTTGAAAAATGAAAAATATATTTTTGTTCTACATCTTATCGGTCCTTTTGATTCAGGGTTGCAGCAAGGACGACAGCCCCTCTCCCAAGATTCCGGACCCGATAGCCGATCCAGATCCAGAGGTAAGTTCCTTGAAACTTGTGGACAATGCAACTTTTGGAAAGATTTTGACGGATGTCCATGGAAAATCGCTCTATTACTTTTCATTGGACACCAAAGACAACTCGGCGTGCCTTGATGGTTGCCTAAATGTTTGGCCCGTTTTCTACCAAGAATCCGTTACGGTCGATACCGGTTTACAGGCCTCCGATTTTGCAACGATAAATCGAACCGACGGTGCCAAGCAAACCACATATAAAGGTTGGCCCTTGTACTACTATGCAAATGACAGTGCGCCCGGAGATACCGGAGGAGACAAGGTCAATGACGTTTGGTACATTGCCAAACCCGATTATTCGCTGATGTATGTAAGCGCCCAATTGATCGGCCATGACGGGAAAAACTATTTGGACGATTATACGGAAGGAGACGGGTCCAGTTTATATATTACGGATATTGAAGGCAGAACCCTATATGGTTTTATAGCCGACACCAAAGACACCAATAATTTTACGGCACCTGATTTTTCCAATAACCAGGTTTGGCCGATTGCTGAAATCACTTTGGATAAGATACCCAGTATTTTGGATGCAGCGGATTTTGGCACCATTGACGTTTTTGGCAGAACACAATTGACATACAGGGGCTGGCCCTTGTATTATTTCGGTCAAGATGCGGTGCGGGGCGATAATAAAGGAATCAGTTTTCCTTCTCCCGGGGTATGGCCCATTGTCAATACCGAAACCGTGCCTTTAACCGAGTAATATCCTTATGATGGTTCATTATCTTTGGCTTTGGACAAATACGATTCTATGAAAAAATTGGGAATAATCGGCATCATGGGAATGCTTCATCTGCTGGTCTCATGCGAATACAACGTTGAAAATGAAACGGTCATCATTGACGGCCTCTGTGAAAATGTGGTCTCCTACAGCGCCACTATCAGGCCCCTTATCGATAATCAATGTATGCCCTGTCATAATGGGGATGGAAATGAACCTTTTGCACCGGATCTAACGACGTATGCCCTGGTCGAGCGCATTGCCGGGCTTATCAAAGAAGTGACCCAGTCCGGAAGAATGCCGAAAGATGGCAACCTCACCGATAGTGAAATTGCGGCGATAAAGTGTTGGGTAGATAACGGGAGCTTGAATAATTAAAAATTTACAGGGCATGGCAAGCAATAAGTTCAAGATGATCATCGGCCTATTTCTGGTCGCCGTGTCAGGTTTGCTGGTTGCGCTATACTATTACAACAAACCGCATATCGATGTCAAGGAATCCGAAGCCGTTTATGTGCTGACCGCCCAAAATCTTATCAATGAATATCGCGATAACGAAAAGTATACGAACAGGAAATATTCAGAAACCGTGATTCAGGTCAAGGGCAAAGTATTTGAAATCTCAACGCTCAAGGGCAATAGCGTAATTACCTTAAAAGGCGAAGGGCACGAATCGAGTATCATTTGCCATATGCTTCCCGAAGACAATTATAGAACTTTACAATTCAAAAAGGGGGACGAAATCAATATTAAAGGAATCTGTACCGGATTTTTAATGGACGTCATCATGGTAAGATGTACCTTAGTTGATTAGGATTATGAAAAAAAATCATTTTATAGTTTTTGCATTTCTCTGTTGTTACGGCATTCATGCCCAAGGTAAATTTTTGACCAAGGAAGGATATGTGTCTTTTTTTTCACATTCATTGGTCGAAGACATCAAGGCCGATAACAATCAGGTTCTGAGCGTTATCGATACCGTCACCGGCAAGATTGCGATACAAATGCTCATGAGGTCCTTTATGTTCAAAAAAGCCTTGATGCAAGAGCATTTCAATGAAAATTATGTTGAGTCCTATAAATATCCAAAAGCGACATTTTCGGGCACGATTTTGAATTTCAAAGAAATGAGCGAAGAAAATAACCAAACGGAAATTACGGGTACCTTAACGGTTCACGGGGAAGAAAAAGAGATACGTACCAGAGTGAATATTGAGGTCCGGGATGATGGCATACGTTTAACGGGGGATTTCAATGTGGATGTGGCCGACTTTAAAATCAAGATTCCCTCCATCGTGGCGAACAACATCGCGAAAACCATTAAGGTTACTTTTGATTTGGACCACAAACCCTATAAATAAGAGCATGAAGAAATACGTCTTACTTTCGACTTTGATCTTGATGATGC